>JBDTJR010000136.1:0-34890 GCA_039935735.1 Chthoniobacterales bacterium
CAGCCCATACCCCTCGATCTCGATGTCAAACTAGGTGACTCGGTAGAAACGCTCCAGGTTGAAAATAACGGCAGTGTGGTCTCCACACCGGGAACAATTTCTTCCGTGATGGTAGGCACCTACCCCGTAGAGGATGTAGCACTCCTGCTATTTCGCATCACACTTCCGCTGCAATACAGGGATAATAGCTTTGTCCTGCCCGCCGTGCGCAAAGGAAAGCTTGCGGGCATCCTCATGCGCTATGATATCCGCGCACAGTTCGCCGATCTTATCCCTTCACCCGTTATTCAGCATTATCTCAAAGCGCTTGATAAAGCTCCGTATCAATCCTTCCCGCGGGCGGAAATATCTTTTTCAGGATTACGCGATCCTCAGTTAAGAAAGTATCTCGGAATTACCGCCGATCTCGCGAATCGTGGGATTTATATCACGAATGTCATCCCTAATGGCCCCGCTGCGCAGGCAGGAATCAAAGCGGGCGATGTACTTCTCGCGGTGAATGGCCAGCCCCTGGATGCGGATGGAAACTACAATCATCCACTTTATGGATTAATTCCATTCAGCTATCTCACAAGCACTGAGGCTTTCGCAGGCCAGAAAATTCCTTTTACGATTTTCCGCAAAGGCAAAACGCAGGATATTTCCGTGCAGGTCGCGCCGCGAGACATAGATAAAATGATCAGCCCTCCTTACTCCATAGATAAAGCGCCTCCCTATTATATTCTTGGCGGTTTGGTATTTCAGGAACTTTCCAAATCATACCTTCATGAGTGGGGGAAAAACTGGCAGCGTGAAGCGCCAAAAAAACTGGTTTACTATGATCAATACCAGCAGGAGTTAGCTCCCGACCGTGGCAAAATCGTCATTTTAAATCAGGTCCTCGCGAATGAAGCTGCTTATGGATACAATGAACTGAATAACCTGATTGTCAAAAGCGTGAATGGAAAGCCCATCAAAAGCCTGCGCGATCTGGCAGATGCGGTAAACACACCTGTCAATGGATACCATCGCATTGAATTCGAAGACGAGCCGAGCGTGATTTACCTCGATCCCGAATTATCCAACCGCCTCAAGGAAAGCATCCGTCAGCAATATAATCTTCCCGCGCTGGAAAACCTTCCTGACGTAAAAAGCAAAACGCCTGATAATTCCTGACGAGATATCGCTGACGCTTCTAACGACTGGATAGATCGCGAACCTGAATCTGGAGCTTTTGTATTTTGTCCTCCGCAATCTGGAGGTGACGGTTCTTCTCGACAAGAGCCAGTTCTAGATCACGAACCCGTTGCTGCAAATTATGTCGAATACTGCGTTTTTGGGGAGAACGTGCTTCGATATCAGTCTCACTGGATTTCTTTTGATAAAAATCCGCCTCATTCAAGCGTATTTGTTTTCCACTACAGCAATTGATGATAACCGTATCATCAGTAATTTCGCCGAGCTGTAAAAACTCGATAAGCGCATGGACCGTGGTGGGGCCGTAAAAGCTATCGTCGCTTAGCTGTACCAGCCAATCCATTTGCAATTCCAAAATCATGGGAGCTTTCGTCCAGATCTTTCCATCTTCGGAAAGCATGTCGTGGGGAGCGATCTGAGCAGCCATCGCCCACTCTTTGATTTTATCAAAATGAACGGGCCCAAAAATTTCATTATCTCCGTATTTACGAAGATACCAGGAATCAAAGTTTGAGATCGACATTATAAAAGCAAATTAGGGAGTTTCAATTTCGCATTTCCAGCAGGATTTGACAAGCTGCTATAATCTCCAAAAAATTACTGCTTCACGGCGAAAATCATCGCATTCGCCGGGATGACTTGAGGAAGCCAATCCATGTGAGTCGGAAGCGATAGCTCGTCATGTGCCCCTTTGCTGCGGCGGGCCAAAAGCAGGTTTGGCTCCAGTGCCTGAATGACTTCACAGGCATTAAAGCCGGTATTCGAAATAATAACCCGGTAATCGATCTCCCCTTTATATCCCCCCGCCTCTTTAACCATGGCTTCCATCCTCGCTTCCAGGTCTGCCGGAGAGTCCGAAGTCACATTATCACGCAGCTTATCAAAAGGGGTAACGATCGAAAATACGTTAAGCAATGGCTGACCTTCTCGATGGGCTATCGTGAGCGCTCTCCCAAGCCACTCTAGATCAGGATCCATGAGATCGATTGCGAGAGCGATGCGCGCCACGGAGAGAGATGTCTTTTCCGGCCGAGTCAAAAGAACAAGGTCACAGTGGCATTTGAGAAGGAGATTACGTGCTACATTACCGGTAAAGTTGCGGTGTTCCGGCTCACGCTCGAGAGCTCCAGCGATCAGAATTTCGATTCCTTGATGTTCGACGGCTGAAAGAATGGCCTCCATGGGAGTCGAGGCATTAACCCAAAAAACGGGTGTATTTTCCGGTAGGCCTACGGTGGCGAAACCCTCACGAAAACGAGTCTCCTTTTCCGCTGTTTGCTCTGCGGCATGAATAATATGCAGACTACCTTCGAATCCCTTTGCAAGTCGCGCGGCCTCCGCAAGCACAGAAAGAAAGCGGGGGGAAAAAGTAGAGGCTACGGCTATTTTACAACTTTTCATTCAGTGGGTAATCAATCAGGGATCATCGCAAAAGAAAGAAAAGGCCGTCTATGAAATTCCGATTAAATCGGGAGCCATTTTGCTAAATTCGTAGAATAAAGCCCGGAGCGCACATTTTCTCCGCTACATCCTTTTAGGGCATTTACATAAGCAACGATCTGGGGCTGGTATCGAGTAATAAGCGCCTCTGCGCTCGTATCCCGATCCGTTTTCCAATCAAGAAGCGTCCAATACCTCTCTCTGGTATGCCATATCGCCATGTCCATAATTCCCTCGATGCTCGAGTTTACCTCGTGCTTCCATACAAAGGGGATTTCGGTATGGATAATCACTTCCTGAGACGAAAGAATATCTGCAAGCGGTGATAGCAGGAATTTCCTCCACTCCATCTCCCCGCGCGGTTGATCCGGACAAGCAGCGAGCGCATTTTGAAACTCCAAGCTCCATGCCGTTCGATCCAGACTCCAGGGAATCCATCGCATCGACTCATGCCACCAGATACCGTAACCCACTCCCTCCCGGGATCGTAGAGTTGGCGCTTCTTCGGTTTGAAGCTCCGGATCCTCCGAAAGACCATGGTGCGCCAGGGAGTGCGGCAGAATCTTTTGAATAATATCCTGCGATACGACACAGGCGCGGTTGAAGGTCTCTGCATTTACAGAAATCAAAGGTGCCAGCACATCAGCACTGGTCATTGAAATCGCTACCTTCTCTCGATTTTCCGTTTTAAATTCCCACTCCGGCAGTTTATCGAGAGCTTCACCTCCTAATAATTCGGCGAATGATGTCGTCGTGGCTTTAGAGCTTTCGGAATAAAAACTTTCGCGATCATCGATCAGAAACAATGCATGTCGGGGACGAGTCATCGTCACGTATAACAAACGCATAAGCTCCTGTTTTTCCTTAAGCAGTATGCTTTCCTTATCACTGTCATCGATGAGTTTTTTCGAAAGCGAAGCGGCCTCCGGTCTTCTACGAATTTTTTTCCACAAATAAGGAACAATCACGACATCCCATTCCCCTCCCTTTGCTTTCTTGCTATTCAAAACCTGAATAGCATCACGATGCGGTGGGGCCGTCTGAACGTCATGATTTAAAAGCTCTTGAATGTGTTCGGTGAATTCCGGCAACAGGAAGCGGGATTTTTCAAGCTCTGAAGCTTCTGCACGCAAATGCCTCAGAGCACGATTCACATCATCAATCGTCGTTTCTGGAAGACTTAATACCCGATCACGAAAGGCCACTTTTTCGAATATTTTTTCCAATGCTTTGCGTAAAGGGATATCCTGAATCTCGACGCGCAAACTATTCAATAAAGCGAGTGCATCCGCGATGTCCCCGGAGCGAGAGGAATCCGCATCGAGATAAAACGCCCGGGAATCTCCATCGCAATAAACAGCGAGATCTTCATCGGCTATGCCAAATACCTCACGAAGAACCCCAACCGTTTCAAAGGTATTATGCGGATCGCAAAGCACGGTTAAAATCGCTGCGATCCACGCATACACCGGATGGTTCTTATAGGTGTCCCTTACAGAATGAATCTGAGAACGAAGCCCCTCTCGGCCAAGTGCAGTATGAATGACGGAAAGCCACTTATTTCTCGGGCAAAGAATGGCAACCTCCTCCCAACTTCGCGCTCCCAGAGCTTCAAAGCCCGTGGATGCCAGGCATTTTGCCAGCCACATGGCTTCGTCCCTGGTTTTTTTAAGTTCTGTATCAGAGGTGCTATCGATTCCATCAGGACGCAAAATGCAAACATTTCCCTTTAAAGCAGAGGAAGCTGCCTGCAAAGGTACATACAGCACCTGCTTGTCATGCCCTGTCAGCAGGAATGGAAAGACATTATTCGCAAAATCAATAACCGCTTTACTACAGCGAAACGTGACATCGAAAATCACCCCATCTCCCCGATTGTGAAAATGTCCGTGAAGCTCCTGATAGCGCACCACATCCGCGCGATCTCCATAAATCGATTGTTGAGGATCTCCCACCATGCTGAATCTTCCCTCTTGCGGTGGATGCTCAAAGCTTCCACCCGCCAGACCAAGCAATACCTCGAATTGCAGAGGATCGGTATCCTGCGCCTCATCCAGAATAATTCGATAATTTTTCCTGCTGATTCGTTCCGAGGATTCCAGGTTTCGCATTAACGAAGCTGCGAGTTGGATCTGATCGTCAAAGGTGACAACACCTGTACTCACACGGTAATCGCGAAAAGCACATCCTATGCGGTGGACCGCTAACGTCGCCGTGCGGGCAATCCACACCTTTAATGGCTGAAAGGCTTTCTTCCACAGCTCTATGAACTCTTTTCCGCCCAACTTCCATTCCGGTATAGGCGTAAAATTCTTGCCGCCTTCAGAAAGTTTCACCCACTCCCGAATGACCTCTTTGCCCTTTTCGACATTCGCCGCGCTTCTCTTCGATTCAAACGAAAGTAACTCCGCAAAATTAAGCTCCGGCTTCTCACCCGGCTCCACAGGATCCAGCACGGCACCCGAAGATGCCTGTTCTAAAACCAAGAATACGGAAATGTAATGCGCTAGTTGCTCCAGTGATGACTTCACCTCATCCATGGCCTTGGCAGCTTGTGGAGTATTCAAAAATGCGCGCCACAATGGATTCAGATTTTCGACCACTTCAAGATGCCCCGGAATTCCAAGGTAGTACCCGTATTGACGGATAAGTGAGGCACACAGGGCATGAATAGTGCCGAAAAATACCGTATCAAGCGCCAGAATCTTTCGCGAGGAAACACCGGCATTCAGGGCCGCTGTCCGGGTACGGATACGCATTTCATTCGCCGCACGTTCCGTATAGGTGACCACACATAAGCGCTTCAAAACCTCAGGTGCATCTTCGCGATGTAATATTGCCAGGATGCGCTGGACTATCGCATGCGTTTTTCCAGACCCAGCTGGAGAATAAACCGAAAGACTCCGATCTGTGATAGACACAAAACGTTGTCTCTCCTCGTAATCTGAGGGCTGTGGCAACTCACTCATCTTTCAGATTTCCGTGGGAGAGTTTCCATTTGGCATTCAGAATTTCCGGCTCAATACGTAAAGTCGCCATTGGTAATGGCATCGTATGCGTATATTCCCCGTCCATATCGCCGCGCATACCAAAACGCCCGGTCTCCTGCATGAAGACGAGGGATTGCCAGATGGAGATGGTTTCCTCCATGAAGACAGTCGGCAATTGACCGGGAGAAAACGGATGTTCCGCCACAACGTAGGCAGGATTTACGTTTTGCCACCCGAGCGCTTTCATTAAAATCGCGTAGAGGGCGACTTGAATCCCATCTCCTTTTTTTAAACTCGTAAGATCCAGTGGCTTCGAACGTCCTGTTTTATAGTCTGCAACAATGGCGTTTTCAGGAGACTCCATACCGTCGACCATGACTAAATCCATACGTCCTCGCAGATGGAGCGTCAGCCCCTCGGCAACGCTGACGGGCACGGAGTCTGAAACAGCATATTCAGCCGCAAATTTCCACGTCGGAGAAATCGCATCCAATTTTCCCGATAGTCTATAAGCAAAATCCAGCGATCTTTGAAAAGCAGCCTCCCACCAGAATGGAATTGTTTTTCCTGCTTTTGAATAAGCTCTGGAAATTCTTTCGCGAAAGTCCCATGCCGCAGATGATATCCGCTGGTTTCGAATATCCGCAGCGGGAAAGCTCTCCCAGAGAGTCTCTCTCAAATGAATCGCATCCAGCCAACGGTGCGTCCACATTCCGATAACCGTATTCCAGGAAACATCATGAAAATCGGAATCTAATTGAACTCCCAGATAATACCGCAACCAGGCTGGTGCGGGATCTTTATAAGCTTTCTCCCAGGCATCGCAGGCAAGAAACGCGGCTTTAACAGGTGCTTTTTCAAAAGCGAATTCATAGCGACCGAAATTTTTATTTTCATTCGTCCTCGCGAATCTTGCCGCCGCAATTGCTTCATTTTTTTGAAAAGGCAAAGCCGGAAATATTCCCTGCAAATCTCTGTGTGTTCCTTCTGCCAGCAAACGAAACTTCTCGTCGGACAAAACCGTTCCACGCGCCTCACTCCACTGATCCGCAAAGAAATTGGAAGGTCGCAATAAGAGGCTCGGCTTCGCTTCCGAATGAAGACTTGCCGTAAAGCAATACCCAGAAGTCACGGAATCCAGCAGTGAGTAAAGAGTGCGCTGACCGATTTGTTGTTTTTCCTCTGACCCAATGCAAAGCGCATACCCACTCTGCAATACTTCCGCGCCCATGCCATGAGCCCCCTCCTGGATCGCCTTTCGATTCTGACGCCGGATTTCCGAATTTAAAAGTGCAGCCTCCTCCCCATCCAGGAAAGGAAGTGCCACTTCTGACTCCAAGTCCCCACTGTCATTCATACCTGCAAAAACAAGATGCGACCATTGTTGCGAAAGTGCCGACTCGTAAGAAAGCAGATGCACGCGCGCATAAGGTTCCGTCGCGAGTTTTTCCCGGCTACGGGTGAACTTCTCCAAAGTTTGCTGAAGCCATCGACACCACGCAATGCGTGCCACAATTCGCTTGGAGTCGGCACCGAATATCATAACTGCCGATTGCAAATGCGTTGCCCGGTTTTGCCATCCCAGCGCAAGAAAGATATCATTGGTGCGTTGCCGCATTTCCAGAATCGTTGCGCTGTCAGGCAGAAGCTTCGGAAAAATCTCGACGGGCTCACCCTGCTGCACAAACCACTGGCGAATAATCTCGGGATCGTCGCTCAATGTGGCAGACCACGCCTTATCAAAAAGCCGCTCCCATTTGCGCGTATCCTTTTGAAGAGTTTTTAAGAATTTGACGATCGTGCTGATTGCGGGATGCGTTTGAAGCTCCAGCCATGCGCGCCACTCCGGTGTGGTAGCCATGTCAGGAGAAAGACTTGCGACACCGTCATAAAATGAGAATTCAGAACTGGAAAACCGCCTACTTATCTCATCGGAAAGCGCCCCGGATCGGGGAACGAGCACGCCAATACGCGAAGCCCCTTCTTCCAGCCACTTGGATACTGTCGATACCACCGCTTCTGCCTGCCCCTGGGTATCATGGCCAATCAGGAATATTTTATCCAAAACGGGCTCACTGCCGGCAGCGGATGCAAAAATGGAATCCTTCCCCGCAAATTCCTCCCACGTATCAATCCAGGTTCGGTCTAATTTTCCGCCCAGTTGCTCCTCCCTCGGTTCCTCCAGAAAAAGTAGATTCCTTGTAGAACCTTGCATCAAGGCCTGAAGTAAATGCCTCAAGGACCAATGCCCGCCATTAAATCCAAAAATCATCAATGAGGATATCCAGCGATTACCACCGCTCGAATGCTCAAGAGACTTTCTGTCTACTTCCCATGAAGGCATGAGATGATACTCATGAAGGATATCCTGAAAGTTATCATAAACCGATTTCAGACCATACTGTGACAAGAGTGCGGAAAAATCTCTTCCTGTCGGCGCCAATATCTCAAGCAGGGAGCGCAGGGACGAAGATTCCGCGGCAAGCGCCCTGCTTTTGAGGTCATTTTTTGAAAGTGCCGCGGAAGATGCAAATAAATCAATTTCCGCATTTCCCGCCGACTGAGAAGGAAACCCAAAATGACGCGATAGCAGAATTCGCGCATCAGACGGTGTTATAAACCGCATTCCCAGACTGGAACAACCAGCCTCTAGAAGAGTCCGACGAATCCAAAGCGAAACAGAAAACTCAGGAACCAGAACCAGGCATGGATCCGCACTCTCCATTACCAGCTTCTGACACCCCTTAAACCAATCTACAATGACCTCACAGCAATCACCTGCAGACGCATAGCGCACGACGGTAATCGTTCCGGGGATTACAGGATCAGACATACTCGTTAATGATCAATCGCCCGCAGGGCTCGCGGATAAATTCAGAATGGTTTCAAATTCGCCTTTCACCAACGGCATCACACTCAAGCGGGATTGGCGAAGAAGTCCGATACTTTTGAGTTTAGGCGAGGATTTTACCTGTTCGAGGGAAACGGAATGTTTGAGAGGTTTCAGCGGCTTCAAATCCACACAGGACCAGTCGCCCTCCTTGGCCGTAGGGTCTGCGTATGCTGGAGCAACTACCTCGGCAATCCCGACCACAGCCTTGTCCGTGACACTATGATAGTAAAGCACTCGATCCCCCTTCTTCATCGCGCGCAAATGATTGCGGGCTTGAAAATTACGGACCCCCGTCCATGCCGTTTTTCCATCACGCACAAAATCGAGCCATGAATAGGCTTCAGGCTCTTGTTTAACCAACCAGTAATTCATAAGAAATAACCTTTCATGATTTCCGCCTCACAAAACAAATTTTTCATCGCATGCCGACGTATTTCCTAGTTTGTTCGTAGGAACGAGGAAAATGCAACGCGGTATTTTTATTACATTCGAAGGTTCTGAAGGCTGCGGGAAATCTACGCAGATCACACGCCTTGGCGAAACTCTCAAACAAACGGGCAAACGTATCCTGATGCTACGCGAGCCGGGAGGAACGGAACTGGGAGAGCAAATCCGTCACCTGCTGAAATATTTCCATACCGCTTCAGGGATGTTTCCTGAGACAGAGCTCCTGCTCTTTGCCGCAAGCCGCGCACAATTGGTTCGAGAGGTCATAGAGCCCGCCTTAAGCGAGGGCTGTATCGTTTTATCCGACCGTTTTATGGACTCCACCACGGTCTATCAGGGAGTAGCCCGCAAGATCGATGCCTCAACCGTGGAGACAATCAACGCTTTCGCCGTCGGAAGTTGTCTCCCTGAGCTCACTTTTCTCCTGGATATGGATGCCGAAGTCGCATTTCAACGCACCTTGCGCCGCCCTCGCTCCCTCGATGCTCCAAAGGACAGAATGGAGCAGGAACCCCTCTCCTTTTACCATGCCGTACGCGAAGGCTATCTGGCTCTTGCAAAAAAAGAGCCCAAGAGGATAAAAATCATCAATAGTGAACGTCCCGTAACGGAAGTTCAGGAAGTGATCCGACAAACACTCCACGAGCAAGTTCATGGCCTTTTCCTATGAAGAAGCAGCAGCGCACCTCCAACGTGCGCTGGAACAGGGACGACTTGGCCATGCCTACCTCATCAGTGGGCCTTCACAAAGCGGTAAAACCAAGCTGACGGAAACCATTGCGGCTCTGCTTGTCGAATGCCCTATGAAAGAAGTTTCCTCCCATGAGGATATTCACCGCGTGGCTCCAGAATCCAAATCACGGCGCATCGTGGTGGAACAAATTCGCGATCTCGATCATACCATTCATCAAAAAGCGATGCGCGGACGTCGCAAGGTGGCCATTATTCACGACGCGGATCGCCTCCAGCCTCAGGCCGCAAATGCCTTTCTTAAAACGCTGGAGGAACCTCCATCTGAATCTCATATTTTCCTCCTCAGTTCACAACCCGAGATGCTGATGGATACGATTATTTCCCGCTGCATCGAAGTCCCTCTCCGTGCCGTGAAGTCATCCGGTCCCGGGGAAGCCGAGGAGCGTCTATTCGAAGATATCAGTAAAATACTACCGAAGCTCACGCAGGCAGGCGTCCGTGAAGCCATGCTTTTTACCCGGAGTTTTCAGACTGTATTAAGTACGCTCAAGACACAGATTCAGGAAATGCATGATGAGGAGTTTTCGCGAGAGAAGGATCTTTATAAGCAAAATACCGATGGAACATGGCTCAAAGAACGCGAAGAGCAGATCCAGGCGCGTGCCGACGCAGCCATACAAAAGGAACGAGGGAAGCTGCTTCACTTCGTCAGTTCATTATTTGGAACCGCGCTTCGCTTCCAGGAAGATCCTCAAACCCCGCTTCCCTCAAAATTCACCGAGGCCATTCATTTTCTTTCCGGGCACTTTACAAGTCACGAATTAATCCTGAAAATGGAAACCGTAGACGATCTGGCCCAGGCACTAGAACGTAATGTGAACGAAGCGCTTGCGTTGGAGGCCGGATTTTTGAGAGTTTTTGCTCCACTAAAATGAAACGCGTTGTCATCAAATTCGGAACCGGTGTCCTGACAAAAAAGGAAGGATGTGCCCTCGATCCCTCGCGTTTCCGTCAATTTGCCAAAGAAGTCGCCGCGTTGAAAAAACGGGGATTGGAATGCATTCTTGTAAGCAGCGGTGCGGTAGCGGCTGGCGTGGATCTACTGGGCTTTAATAAGCGCCCCCAGGAACTCGCCAGCAAACAAGCCTGCGCGGCAGCCGGCCAGCCCCGGCTAATGCGGCTTTATGAAACCTGCTTTGCAAAACATAAGCTTCATGTCGCACAGCTTCTGTTGACTCATGGAGACATCGATAGCCGATCAAGAAGAATCAACGCGAAAAACACCCTTGAATGCCTGCTGGCCAGGAAAAATGTCATTCCCATCATTAATGAAAATGACTCTGTCGCCGTGGAAGAGCTTCGCGTGGGAGATAATGATCGACTGTGCGCCGAACTGGCCGTAATGGCCAAGGCCGATTTATTGATCATCATGACCAGCGTGGATGGTGTGCTGGACGGAAACCGACGTATCCCTGTCGTTCAGGATATTTCCGATGTCCTTCATCTCGTCCGTGAGGAGACAGGGCGTTTCTCGACGGGTGGAATGAAGACGAAGCTCGAAGCCGTTCGATTCGCCTTGGAAAATGGAGTTGAAAGCGTTATCGTAAACGGCAAAAAGAACGACCAAATTTGTGACTCCATAAAAGGCAACAAGCAGACCGGCACCCGATTTCCCATCACAAGAAAATCAAAAGTGAAATCCTGATGACAATTAACACTACTTCCAGTCTTCCCGTCGCCACGCATCGCTTCTTTTCATTATCCAGAGTCTGGGCATTGGCCCTCAACACCCTGATCGAACTGACCCGGCAAAAAGTTTTTTACTTTCTATTGATTTTTGCCCTGCTCGTCATTGGCAACTCCGCATTCATGGCGCAATTTTCATTTGAAGAGGAATTTCAAATGTTAAAAGACGTTTCTCTTGGAGCGATGTCCATTTTCACCTCTCTGATCGCGATGCTCGCGACCGCTTTCCTCCTCCCCAAGGATATAGAAGATCGCACCCTTTATACTATTCTCGCAAAGCCGGTACCACGCTTTGAGTATTTACTTGGGAAGCTTGCTGGCATGCTCCTCCTGCTACTCTCTTCACTGCTGCTGATGTCTGCGCTTTTCATCACCGTTCTGGCAATCCGGGAAAATATGGTAATTTCTGACACTCTGCGACAAATGCAGGGAATGTCGCAAAATGAAGTCACTGCCGCCATCCTGAAAGTCAAGACCTCTGCGTTAAATATCAATTTACTGCCTGGCATCGCTATTATTTTCATTAAAGCCGCACTCCTGGTTGCGATGACACTACTCATCTCCACATTTGCCAGCTCAGGAATTTTTACCGCCCTCGTTTCGATCGCCATTTACTTCATCGGCCACCTGCAAGCTACCGCGCGGGATTACTGGTTGGGAAATGTGAGTATCACCTGGATCACCCGTGTATTTCTCGCGATTGTTGCCTTGGTCTTCCCGGATCTTCAGGCATTTAACCTTATTGACGGAGTCGTCGTAGGAACGGCCATCCCATTGCTTCTATTCATAAAAGTATTCGGCCTCGGCCTTCTTTATACGATTATTTACTATCTATTCGCGGCATTCATTTTTTCGGGTAAGGAGCTGTGAAGCGAATTGCACTCACCATTGTCTTTCTTCTCGCTTTCGGTGCGTTGCGCGCGCCGTATGAAATCATGCTGCAGGATAGTGAAAAATCCGCACAGTTTCGCACTGTCGTCTTAAATCTCACGCTACGCGAGCAAATCGGACAAACTTCATTCCTCGCGGCGCTTAGCGGATTTCGCTCATTAATCGCCGCCTTTTTATGGATCGATGCTCATATTGCATGGGAAAAAACGGAATGGGGCAGAATGGCAGGAATTTTTGGTATCGTCACCACCCTGCAACCTCACTCTGTTCTTTATTGGGATATGTCGGCATGGCACATGGCGTGGAATGCCAGTGTTGCGGCGGCGGAGGATAAAAATCAGCCCAGCGAATTGCTGCGCAAGCGCGCGCAACACCAGTATTTTGATCTTGGAAGAAGCTTTCTCGAGCGTGGGATTCTTAACAACCCGGATAAATACTATCTTTACGAACGACTCGGCGCGTTGGAACGCGATAAATACGAGAATCATGCAGCAGCAGCAGCAGCATTCGCCAAAGCCGCCGCGCTACCGGATGCTCCACCCTATATACGCCGGTTTGCTGCTTATGAGTTGAGCAAGGTTCCCGGAAAAGAAAAAGAAGCCTATCACATGCTTCGTGAGATTTTCGACCTGGGAGAGATTCAGCGTCTTCCCACCCTCATGAAAAGTTTACAGGAAATGGAAAAGAAATTGGACATTCCCCAAGATCAACGCATACAAGTGCCTGCCCCTTCGCGGGAAAAAAAATAATTTATGCGATTTGCTATTTTTGGAGACATCCATGCCAACTATGAAGCTCTCCAGGCTGTCCTCGCAGATGCGAACAAACTGGCGTGCACCCATTATGTCTGCATGGGTGACATTGTCGGCTACAATGCTGATCCGATAAAGTGTCTGGAAACGATCCAGCAAATGGACTGTCCCGTCGTAAAAGGCAATCATGATGAGCAGGCTTCCATGACGGGCGAAAAAGAAGGCTTCAATGCGCTTGCCGAAGAAGCCATCAACTGGACGCGTGCGCAACTCGCCCCCGAACATAAGGAATGGCTCCGCAATCTCCGCATGCAGCGTCAGGTACGTGACTTCACGATCGTGCATGCTACACTCGATACGCCGCACAAGTGGGGTTATGTATTTAATCAACTCGATGCCGCTGCAAATTTCAGCTATCAGACAACCTCGCTGTGCTTCATCGGGCATACCCATGTCCCAAAGGCTTATATCCGCGACAGTTCCGTGCGCGCTATCCCGTTTGAAATTCTTCGCATTCAAGCAGGGAAGAAATACCTTATTAACGTAGGCAGTATAGGCCAGCCCCGAGATGGAAATTGGAAATCCGCTTATGCCATCTACGATACGACCAGTAACGAAGTCGAACTCCGTCGAATCGAATACGATATCGCGACAACGCAGCGTAAGATCATCGAGGTTGGATTGCCAGCCAAGCTAGCGGAGCGCCTGGCGGCGGGAAGATAACGATGGCCTCCGGCAAACAACCGGACTCCATTCTTCTGATCAAGCCGAGTTCGCTTGGCGATGTGGTGCATGCCCTACCCATAGCAGAGGCATTGAAAACCGCATATCCTGAATCAACTCTTTCATGGGTAGTCAATGCAGAGTGGGTGGAGATTCTTCAAGGCAATCCATTCATCGACCAGGTTATCGTTTTTCCCAGAAAAGAATTTCGTGGAGTTAGTGGCATGTTCCGCGGATGGCAGTGGATGCGTGGACTTCGAAAAGTTCATCCAAATCTTGCGATCGACCTTCAAGGACTTTTTCGTAGCGCATGGATGGCCTACAACTCAAAGTGCGGTAATCTCATCGGTCTCTCCGATGCACGAGAAGGCGCAACGCTGTTTTACAAAAATACCATAGCAGTAAAACAAGAATGGCATGCCGTAGACCGCTATCTGGCTGTTCTTGATTTTCTGGAAATACCTCGCCCAGCCGCTCCTCGTTTTTTTCTACCCGAAGGAAAACGTCCCGACGGTTTTACTATAAATACCCCCTACCTTCTTCTTCATCCGTTTTCTCGGGGCGATGGCAAATCACTCAGCCCTGAAGTCACTCATGCTTTTTGTGAAAAATGGAGAAACACCCCCATCGTCCTCGTTGGCCGAACAACTGAGGACTACTCCTTTCCTTCCAATACGCTTAACCTCTTAAATAAAACCACCCTAACTGAACTCATCTGGCTGATTCGCAATTCCTGCTTTATGGTAAGTGTCGACAGCGGCCCCATGCATCTTTGCGCAGGAACAGGCAATCGCCTGCTTTCCATCCATACCTGGAGTGATCCAAAGCTTGTTGGCCCCTACTCTCAAGACTCCTGGGTCTGGAGAGATGGGAATATTCAAACGGTCGCAGAATTTCGCACCCCTTCCAGTTCTGGAGGCAGGGCGTTTATAGAGAATGACTTAGACAAATTAATAGCCTGGTTAAGCCCTCAATTCCCTTTTTTATAGGAATCTTTAGAAAGCATTTTCATAAATAAGTTGCTCCTTAGGGTAAAATTGATATTCTTTCAGCCTTTTTCCAATCTAAAGATTCAGAGTATGAATCACTTAACAAATTGGAAAAATCGTAATTCAGGAAGGATAAAACTTAACCCATGACCCAAATGCAGGAGCTACTGGCCAACTCGGTAAAAAATTACCGGGAGGGTAGCATAGTAAAAGGCCACATCTTAGAAATTAGACCCAAAGAATTTCTCATCGACATCGGATACAAATCGGAGGGCGTAATTCCCGCCTCTGAATTTGATGATCCAGACCAGGTGGAAATCGGAGACGAAGTAGAAGTTCTACTCGAGCGTCTCGAAAACGATGAAGGGATGGTCGTCCTCTCGAAGGAAAAGGCCGCTCATCGCCAAAACTGGGAGAAAATCGTCAAAGTTTTCAAAGAAGGAGGCATCATCCGGGGCAAAGTCAAGGCAGCCGTCAAAGGTGGTCTTACCGTCAATGTCGGAGTGGAAGCATTTCTTCCCTCTTCACAGATTGACATCATTCCTCCTCGTGATTTGCAGCAGTATGTTGCAAACACCTACGATTTCAAAATTCTCAAACTTAACGATGATCGCAAGAACATCGTCCTAAGCCGTCGCGAATTGATCGAACAGGAGCGTGCAGAAAAACGTTCCAAGTTCCTCGATTCCGTAGGCACCGGAAGCCTCGTGAAGGGCACTGTAAAGAACCTCACAGACTTCGGCGCTTTTATCGATCTCGATGGTATCGATGGATTGCTTCACGTCACCGATATGTCATGGATGCGCCTCAATCACCCGAGCGAGCTTTTGAAGGTCGGACAGGAAATCGAGGTCATGATCCTCGACATCAACAAGGAGAAGGAACGCGTTTCCCTCGGCCTGAAACAGATGCAGAACAATCCCTGGGACAAGATCGAAGAGCGTTATCCTGCCGGACACAAGGTCAACGGCAAGATCACGAATCTCATGCCTTATGGCGCCTTTGTTCAACTCGAAGATGGGGTCGAAGGTCTTATCCACGTTTCCGAGCTATCATGGACCAAGCGTATCGCCCGTCCTTCCGATGTTCTTACAGTGGGACAGGAAGTCCAGGCCGTCGTCCTTGGTGTTAACAAGGAAGAGCAGAAGATCTCCCTCGGCGTCCGTCAGTTGGAAGCCAACCCATGGGATGAGATCGAACAGCGCTACATCATCGGTAAACAGGTTAAAGGAAAAGTCCGCAATATGACGCCTTACGGCGCCTTTATTGAACTCGAAGAAGGAATCGACGGCATGGTGCACGTCTCCGACTTGAGCTGGACCCGCAAAATCAATCATCCGAACGAAATCCTCAAGAAAGCCGATGAGATCGAAGCGGTCGTCATCGACATCGATAAAGCGAATCAACGCATTAGCCTTGGCATCAAGCAGCTTGAATCCGATCCCTGGAAGGAAATTGACACCAAATTCAAAATTGGAGATCTCGTCAAAGGGACGGTCACCAAGATTGCTAGCTTCGGTGCCTTTATCCAACTCGCCGAAGAAATCGACGGCCTCGTCCACATCTCGCAGATCAGCGAAGACCACGTGGAGAAGGTCAAAGACATTCTTAAGGTCGGACAGGAAGTCGAAGCTCGCGTCATCAAGGTTGATAAACTTGAGCGTCGCATCGGTCTTTCCATCAAAGCCGCCAACTACAGCGAAGAAGCCCTTCGCCGCGAGTCGGAAGCATTCGATACCCTGCGTCCCGGAGAAGACATGGTCGGACTCGACCAGGCCTTCCAGTTTGCTCAGGAAGAATATCGTCCAGGCGAAGCCAAGCCAGACCCTAAAAAGAAGAGCTAAGCAATTTGCGAAAGGAAATTATGGCCAAACCAGAAGTCACTGCCTATCTCAAAACCCAATGCGGTTGGAGCAATGGCATCCGCGCAATCCTCGCCAAATATGGCGTGGAGTATACGGAGAAAGACATTATCAAAAGTCCGGAGTTCCGTTGGGAAATGGAACAACGGAGCGGTCAACCCCTGTCCCCTTGCGTTGAAGTCAATGGCAGCATGCTTGCAGACATCAGCGGCGAGGAACTGGAAGGTTACCTGCTTGAGAACAATCTCGTGAGCAGCAATGAGAAGAGCGTCGACGTTCCTCTCAATGCGCCCTGCACGGATGAGCAGCACGCTTCGATGATCAAGATGAAGCTCTAATACTTCCTGATCTTCTATAAAAACTTAAGCCCGCTGGTTGCAAAACCAGCGGGTTTTTTATTTCGACTCCTCGAGATGCGGGCGGGAAAAAGTATCCAGTAATGCGATTTCCGCTTTCGTATGGATGCGTACAAATGTCCTGCGGAAAAGGACGAAGACTGTAATCAGAATACCGCCGAGAAAGATAAAGACATTCCATGCAGGCAAAAGCGGCGCACTGATTAAAGCGACAAACAAACCAAGGCCGGCGACAGATACGATAAATGCGATGCGAGCAATCACGTGCCTGAAAAAGCCAGTCCCCTTTCCCGCTCGGGAAAAAGTTACAGTCAGGCCTGAAAGAAGCGTTCCAATTGCTTTCAATTTACGCACAGCGTCAATCAGCATGGGCAAACTTAAAACCATGGCAGCCAGCCAGAGAACCTCCTCAAAACGAATTCGGCTCAGCTTAAACCGCCCTCCCCAATTCGGATAGCGAATGCTGATATAAGCCGCAGCAATAAAAACGGCCACCGTTAAAAGAAGATTGATTCCAATCTGGATGGCACACTTTTTTAAAACATCCCACCCTCTACTGCGTTTCGAATCGGCACCAAAATTACCAATCCATTTCGTATAGGCATCAAGGTACTGCAAAACACGTTTTGGCACTATACGTTCCAAAATTTGCGCGGTTCCTCCGGAGCCTTTGATAAGATATGGCGTGGTTAAGGTCGTGATCGCGGAAACAGCAACGGCAATAGGGTAAAGAAAATCGCTCGTAGCCTTCAGCGTAAGACCGAGCGTCGCGATAATAAATGAGAACTCCCCAATTTGCGACAAGCCCATACCAATCCGTAGGGAAGACTTCCGCTCATTTCCTCCGACAAAAGCGCCTACTGAACAGGAAGCGATCTTACCGACAATAACCACCAGAGAAATGATCAGGATCGGCCAGAGATATTTTACAAGAAGCGTCGGCTGAATCAGTAATCCAATCGATACAAAAAATACTGCACTAAAAAGATCCTTCACAGGAGCAACGAGGTGCTCGATTTCATGAATTTGCCGCGCCTCGGCAATGATAGCGCCTATAAGAAAAGCTCCCAGTGCTACACTGTATCCCAGATGCACCGTCAATAATGACACCCCAAAACACAGCGCGATCACGGTCACGAGCATCATTTCCTTGCTCTTAAAACGATCTACGTAATCCAGAAGCCGAGGCACAAAAATCAGACCCATGATGAGCAGAACGGCAAGAAAGGCACTCAACTTAACGAGTGTCATCACCACATCTTTCGCCTGCAAGGAGCCCGTTGTGGCAAACCCCGATAGCAGCGCAATCATTACGATTCCTAAAATATCCTCAATGATCAGGATACCGAAAATCTGCTGGGCAAAACCTTCACGTAATTTCCCCAACTCCTCGAGTGCCTTGATGATAATAGTTGTAGAAGAAATCGAAAGGATCGCTCCCAAAAAGACACAATCCATATCCTTCCACCCAAAAGCATGTCCCAGTACATAACCGAGCCAGGCCATTGCAATAATCTCGAAAGCTGCAGCAATGAATGCGGTAGCTCCGACTTTTTTCAATTTTCTAAGACTGAACTCAAGCCCCAGTGAAAACATCAGGAAAATGATACCGATTTCCGAAAGCGTATTGATATTCCCCTGATCACTAATCAGCGGAGACGGTGGCGTGTAAGGGCCTACAATGACTCCCGCGAGAATGTAGCCTAAAACCACCGGTTGCTTGAATTTACGAAAAAGAATCGTGACCACCCCGGCCACAATCATCACAACAGCCAGATCCTGGAAAAATTCGTGACTCATTTATTGAAATCCGTTACTCGACTACGGTTTTTAATCTACGAATGAACTTAATGAATTCTTCCGCTTGCTGGCGCAAGCGCTCGTGCAATTCGGGATCATTGATCTTTCCGTTTTCATCGAGGAGATTATTGACGTTCGGCATGAAGACGCGCGCAGGAAAAATATGTGCGAGACGATATGCAAAAATATGCTGAAGCTGCTCTACGGGTCGAAGCGCCCCCCACATACCAGCGGCAAGACCGGTAAAAGCGATGGGGCGATTTTCAAAGCTTTCTGGAAACGGCAGCATATCGATGAAGTATTTTAAAATACCCGGCATACCGCCGTTATACTCAGGAGTCACAAGATGCACTCCATCTGCAGCCAGAATGGCATCCGAAAATCGAGCAAAAGCCGCTGGCTTCTTTGCATAGCTGGAGGAGTTAAAAATTTCCGGTGGCAAATCTACAAGATCAAGGACTTCGGCAGGATTACCGAGCTTGCGGTAGATTTCATCAAGCTCTGAAACTATCTTACGAGTATTGCTTGAAGGGCGATTGGTGCCAGAGAGAATAACGAGCTTCATCCGCGCAGCATGGCAAAGCCCTTCGAGAAAAGCAAACCGTGCCGCGACTATATCTATCGTAAGGCGCCCGCGTTTAGGAAGGCTTACGCATCATCCAATACACTTCGCCGGGCCAGCCGGGAAACATTGCCCCAAAGGCGAGGTTAAAGCGCATCCAGCCCGGATAGTTTTCCATCCAGCTTCCCTTGCTCCGCATAAAAAATGCACCGCTGAGGAATTCGGTCTCAAGTCCTGCCTGCTCGCCCATCGCACGCACGCGCTCAGGAGAAAAGACGCTGACATGCCCCATGGGCTTCGCCGTCTTTCGGACCTGCTTCTGTCGCGTCTTTACAAGGAAATGAGGAATGACGGGAAACCCTCCGATAAGAGAGCCTCCGGGACGCAGGATCTTCGCAATATGGCGCATCGCCGCCTCGGGATCATGCAGGTGCTCGAGCACATGAAGAAGGATCGCCGTATCGTACTGACGATCTACAGGCAAGTCATCCTTCTCAAGATTTGCCTCAACGAAATCATTATATCCGACCTTCTCAAGCTTCTCGCGCTTGATGATCGCATCGACAGCAGTCCAGGTCTTCCAAAGTTGCTGGGTATTACCTGCGGAATTCGCAAACTGAAGCATTTGGCCGGTATCGACACCGATTTCGCACACATCGAGAGGACTGCCCTTGCGCTCGAATTCCTCACGAAGCAAATGGTACCCAAACCAATAGCGCAAAAGACGAATAGGATATCGCGCGGTCTTGGCCTCTTTGGAAATCCCAAACGCCTTCGAACGAACTACCTCGTTTCCATCCAGAAACGAAATATCCCAATTAATGTGTTTAAGTGTCGTGCTCAAAAGAAACGAAGAGTGTCTTCCGCCGAAGCGAAAACGTCAATCCAGCATCGCGTGTAAACACGGGAATTAAAAGGCGTCGTACTGGCCGATATCGGGACGCAATTGAATATTGGAAGGCATAATAGGAATACCCTTGCCCTCCTCTTCCTCCTTCATTTCCTTAATCTGCTTCTCGCCAAGAGAAAGCTCTTCCGATGGAGGAACTGGCTTCATTGCATCTTCGTTTTCCTGGGATGGGTCTTTTTTGCTCATAAGAGTTGGTGGGATTGGTATAACAGTAGCTTGTCGGCAAAATTTATGCAAACCGTCAGAATATCTTCGTGGATTCTTGACATCGGCCCTCCTGTGGCAAGGATTCTCCCTTAAGAACCATGAGAATTCTTTCCGGCATACAGCCTACCGGCACCCTGCATCTTGGAAACTACTTTGGCATGATGCGGGCGGCCATTGATCTTCAGAACCAGGGCGAAGCTTTTTACTTCATCGCGGATTTACACGCCTTAACCACGGTCCACGACTCAGGGACTCTACAGCGCAACGTTAAGAGTGTCGCCATTGACTTCCTGGCCTGCGGGCTTGATCCCGAGAAGGTGTGCTTTTTCCGCCAAAGCGCCGTACCGGTCGTGACGGAACTAAGCTGGATTTTAAGCACCGTTACCCCCATGGGCCTGCTGGAACGCTGCCACTCCTATAAAGACAAGATCGCACGGGGCATTGACGCTTCCCATGGGCTGTTTGCCTATCCCGTGCTGATGGCTGCGGATATTCTCATCTATGACAGCGACCTGGTGCCTGTAGGTAAGGATCAGAAGCAACACATCGAAGTCGCTCGTGACATCGCCATCAAAATGAATGAGCGATATGGCGGAAACATTTTCAAACTTCCTGAACCTCAAATCCGTGAAGAAACCGCGCTGGTTCCCGGGCTCGATGGCGAGAAGATGAGCAAGAGCTATAACAATACGGTGGAAATTTTTGCCGACGAAGCCACGTTCCGTAAAAAAATCATGAGCATGAAGTCGGACTCCACGCCCGTCGATCAGCCCAAAACGGTGGAAGGTTCCCCCATTCTCGGACTCTATAAGCTTGTTGCCAGCACGACCGATTATCAAACCATGGAAGATGAATTTCGCAAAGGTGGCATCGGATATGGCGATTTCAAAAAACGTCTATTTGGCACTTTATGGGAGCATTTTGCTCCCATGCGCGAACGCCGCAATCATTTGATCGAGAATCCAAACGCTGTCCTGCGCATTCTGGAAAGCAGTGGAGAGAAAGCAAATGCCGTTGCCAACGGAGTGATGGACCGCGTGCGCGATGCAGTAGGAATCCGTCAATGAAACCTTCACTTTTTGCAGGACTTTTTCGATGGGCCTGCGGCTTCGGTGAAGGCGTCATGATATTTTTCACCTTCGGAGTTGCGCTGCCACTGTTTAAGATTCTTCCTCGTGAGACGGCTGGAGCCACGACGGTACAATTGTTCCCTAACTATTATTACTGTCTCCTCGGTATTCTCGGAATCGCGCTGATTGCTGCATTAGTAATTGTTCGGCAACATCGATTGAACTGGATTTCATTGCTACTTGTGGCAGTCGCCCTCGCCTGTATTCTTTTTACAGCACTCTACCTTGCACCTCTTATCCAGGAAATGAAGACGCCTGCCACCATGGATACTTTCCGCAAACTTCATGGCATTTCCATGTTGCTAAATCTTCTCTCGATGATCAGCATCCTCGCAGCCCCTATCTTAATTCGAACAGAAAACACCTCTCATGAACCCATGGATATTATTGGTACTCGCAGGAGTCTTTGAAATCGGCTGGCCCGTAGGGCTGAAAATGTCGCAAGCCCCGGGCGTCACCATTACAGGAGTGTTTACCGGCATTGGGGTCGCCGTAGTCTTCATGGGAATCAGTGGCTTTATGCTTTGGACGGCACAGAAAGAAATCCCCATCGGTACCGCTTATGCGATCTGGACTGGCATCGGCGCTGCAGGAACCTTTATTCTCGGAATTTTCATCTATGGTGATTCCGTAAATTTGATGAAAATCCTCGCCGTTGCTCTGATTATTGGCGGTGTGGCATTACTCAAGTTGGCGCACTAAACGGCAGCTAACCGTTTTTTAACCTATTTGTCTGCCGCAACGCTCAAGTCCATACTGAGTAGCGCCAGGCACAAAAAGAGCATCAAAAATCCGAAGATCAGATAGAAATACGAAAGCGTATAATTCATTTTACCGCGTGAATTTCTAAAATAGCGGTTCATATTGCGTACGATCTTTTTCAACGTTGGCGCAGAGTACTTGCTTACCGGTTTAAGCTGAGCAGTACCGATCCAACCCTGCACCGCAATCTGAAATTCCTCAGTGGTTTCCTTAATACGAATGCGAGAAATCATTTCGACGGGCGTATAGCCAAGTGAGGTGATAGCCGAGAGCAGCGATTCCCGGAAATAGGTGTCTCCAGCGGCAATCGAAATATACCCACCCATTTGCTTCCAAAAGAAAACCGTAAGCACGACAAATATTATGGGGGAAATCAGAGAAATGGGATTAGGCTCCCTCCCCGATATCAGAAGTACCAAAGGGTGAAGCATGGTCGGAGCAAACGCCACCATCAGAAACACGAAGAACCATCTGGAAGAAAAGATAAAAGGGCGGCGCCTAAATAGAGTGCGCAATGAAATAACAAAAAAGAATATCGCCATGAAAGCGAATAGCCCGGGCAGAACTACAGAAAAGTACAACGCAATGCGGGAATTCATCTAATCAAATGGAAGATAAGAAATTTTACAGCCGGGGTATGCCGATATCATACAGGAGTTTACGGCTGTGAAAAGGAATTTCAAAGGTGATGTCGTAATGACTTCACCACGCTTTGGAGGTCGTCAAACGCTCTATAATTTGCTCACGGGCTTTGACCACATTGATGTAGTCAGTCTGTACTTTTTTCAATATGGCGGGAGGCGCGGTATCCGGCGTTCCACTGTGAAACGGAGGATTTGGCGCATATTCGAGATAGAGTTGAATAGCCTTTGCCTCGTCTTCGCCACAAAGGACCGAGGCGGCGAGAAGAGCTCCATCGAGACCCGCTGTCACTCCGGCGGTAGTAATGAGGTTTCCGTCTTGCACTACACGTTCTTCCTGAAGAATGGCCCCCAGCGATGGAAGCATGTGCCGCGAAGCCCAGTGTGTGGTGGCTCGACGTCCTTTTAGTAATCCCGTGGCGCCAAAAATAAGAGCACCGGTACAGACCGTAAGGATTAGCTTGGCATGTGCTGCCTGCTTACGGATGAAATCCAACGTGATTGGATCCTCCATAAGCGCATTGACCCCGCTACCTCCAGGAACAAGAAGAACATCCAATGCTGGCGTATCTGCAAATGAAAACTCGGGTGTCAGGATTAGCCCCTTCATGTCACGCACGGGCTCAGGCGTTTTCGCAATAACGAGAAATTTACTACCAGGAACACGGGAGAGAACCTCAAACGGACAGGTGAAATCCGTTTGATCCATTTCGGAGAAAATAATTCCACCAATCAATAAGGAGGAGGTCATAGAGTTATTTTGCTTTCAAATTCTTTCCCTAAACAATCACAATCTGACGCGCTACAAGATTCGGATTAGGTCCGACCTGAAACACCGTAGTCGAAGATGTGATGGGGTATTTCTCATCTCCCACAGTGAGTCCGAGAATGCGTTCCGCTACAAAACCGTTCTGCGTGCTACCTCCCTGAGCCACTCCGCCGATTACAATATTCGCAATGCTCGCGACGAGTGTACTGCCTACAGGCTTATCAAGAAGAGTATTGGTATTTGATCCCCATAATCCACTAGCGCCCGTGCTGACACCCGCAGCAAGGGAGGAGGCAGTCCAGTTTCCTGTCACCGTTACTTTTCCGATCTGTGCGCTGCCGCCATTATCGCCGCCATCACCATTAATTGTGGTCCCGATGGTATCGTAACCCGCAAGGATTGTGGCATGCGTCACGTTGCCAGAGACATCAATAGATTTGATTTCCAGGTTCGCCCTCGGTATGGCCCCCAAATTTCCCTGTGCTGTGATTAAAAAGCTATCGGTATCGGTACCGACAATGCTCCCTTTGACGGTCAATGCCCCGAGCTCGCCGACACGAATCGCTCCAAGATTTATATCACCCGCGACATTTTTAATACCTGAAATCAGGGAACCACCGATACTGAGCGCAGATATCCCGCCCGCCTCGATCATACCGGAATTACTTATAGGATCGCTGCCTGTATTTTTACCACCAATCAGGTTTCCATTGAGCTGGAAGGATTTGACCATAAGATCGCCACTATTAAACGTTCCCGAGTTCGAGACGTTCATCCCGCCTACGAGATTTCCACCAAGGATAACCTTTCCTACAACTTCGTCTGAGAAACCAGTGATATTGACGTATCCGGTACTATCGGCCGTGCCGCCAGTGATATTGCCTCCAATAGTAAGCAGTGATACGGGACCATCTATATTGACTCCACCCGAACCCATACCCGAACCACCCTGTACTTTGCCATCGAGGGTGAGTGACATGGACTGCCCCTGACAGCCACATGCGGTGGTATTCACCGTTCCCGAAGTCAGCCCATCACCACCCATGATATCGCCACCGATACTCACTTTCATCATACTCTTATCGCTGGACAGCAGGATACTCCCCGAACCATCTCCCGCACCGCCAATGACTGCCCCATCAAGATGAAAATTCCTGATATCCCCAACCACATCCACAGAACCGGTATTTCCCATGCTACCACCTTGAACATTTCCATGTATGTTCATTGTAGTCACTTTGAGCGCAAGAAAGCTTCCAGCTGCTAATCCACTGCCGCCCGTCACGCTGCCACCGATCGTTACCTTGGAAACCGTATCAATGTTTACCGTGCCGCTGCTGATTCCCGCACCACCAATGATACTACCTCCTATGAAAAAACTGTTGGTGAGGCCAATCGCGCTAAAAATGCTGCCAGAATTCACCCCGGAACCTCCCGTGAGATCGCCCAAAATACTTATACTTTTAATCGCCGTATCCGAAACAATATTTCCACTTTCAAAGCCGTTTCCACCAAGAACACTACCATGAATAGTCAATATTTTCGCCATTCCAGCCGCAATAAGGCCAGAACCATCGCCTGTCCCGCCAACAATATCTCCCTTAATCAAAACATCCCCTAAGCTGGCGTCAGGGCTGATCGTTGCCACCAGTCCGCTATTCGCTCCGTCACCTCCGATAAGAGAACCACCAACCGAGATCTTTTGAGCCGAGCCTATATAAACCTGACCCGTATTATCACTGGAACCTCCGATAATATTTCCACCTATGGTGAGCTTTGTGACAGCGCCCTCTACGTGGATCATCCCCTCGCCCAATACGCCATCGCTCCCACTCAAATCCTGGCCGATGGTTATGTGGTTAACATTTGCTATGAAATTCGATGAACTCCAATGGAGCGTCGCATCCTTCACGCTTGTGGTGACTTTTAAGGCTCTGGTTCCCCCCACGATCTCGCTACGTAAATCTCCGCTGCCACCCTGAGTCACATTGCCAAACATGCCTATGGAAAGAGTGCTCAGCGAAATGACTCCCTGCGTCCTGTCGTTCGTATCTCCTGCGAGGATTTTACCCAGATCACCCTTCACGGTCACTGCCCCGATATCCATTCCCGTGGAATCGATGAGCCCTACATTTACAAAACCGTCTCCGGTAACGGGGTCTCGTGTCTTAACACTAATATCCAGCGATGTTTTTTTGAATACCGCATTGGTCGTAAAATCTACTTTCTCAAGTTGGCCGGCATGAATCGTGAGTGCCGCAAGAAGATCAGCATTTGTTCCCTTCGAAGTCTTTACCAGAACGGTATCACCATCCACGTCCGTAAAAGTAACCATGGCGGCAGGCGCGATACGGGACTCAAGGATTTCTACATAAGAATACTCAGATTTTTTTATCATAATTTTATTTAAAAAGTTCAATTTAAGGAGCGTTGTTATAAGGTCTTATAAATCAAGAGGTTTTTCGCGAAAAAAAGAGGAACTTAGCGATAAGTAAAATGATAATTACTGCCGCCAAAATAGCGGCGAGTAGAGTGAAGACAAAACGATAGACGGAATGAAGAATATGATCTGCACGATCATCAAGGATACGAACGAGCTTTTCAGTTTTTGAGGAATTTACCGGTTCGTCCTGCAGAAGAACATTCAGATTAGTAACAATGGAATCAAGATGTTGGAGAGCTCCATTTGTGTCTTTCAGCATCTCTGCATATTGATCTGCCGTCATGGGAGCGCCATTAGCATTTCTCGTGAGCGTTGAAAGCGATTGAAGCGTTGTATTAAGATTCGCGGTAAGATGCTCTCCACTTACGACCGTGGCATGCAACTCCGGAAGCAGCTCGCGCGCAATCCCCTGATTTTTATCAATCCCTTCCTGTATCTGCGTGGGGAGTTTCTCCACAAGGGCAGAAAGTCGACTCCAGTCCGGATTAACAGTGGCGATGGGAAACGCCTGTGCGATCTGAGCGAGCGTAAGATCAGTCTGCTGGGTGAGAATACGTGGGGTATGCTCCATGTAAAACATGACACGTTCGCCATAAAGAAGTGAAGAATCTACACGGCCTAATGCCTTGCGAAGACCAGCGAGGATGCCTTTTGCGGAACCATCCTTATCAAACTCGCCGGGGCGCAGACCTTCCAGATTTCGCAAGCGAACATCTGAGACCTCATAACTTTTAGGATTCGAAGATTCCCATACGGAAATAAGTCGGCGCAGGCTTTGTTGCTGAGAGGCTGTCATTACTTTGGCAGCCTGCCTCCAAATTTCACGGTCCATTTCCGCGTAAATCCCACGGAGTTTTGTCGCATCCTTTCCGAAGATTTTTGACGCCCAGTATTCATTTACCCCCCATTTCCCAACGGAGATGAAGACCACCATATCGAGAAGGTTCGTATGCGCATCAGGCGAGGCTGCGATAGTCATGGCCGCTGACGTAAAAAGCACCTTCCATGCCTGCGCGTCCGTGCGCTTTGCAGCATCGGGTTCCGAACGAACATATTCGTCCACAAAGTGGCGGATCGCAGAAGCATAGGCATCCGAAAAATCCATAACTTCCCTCTGAACGTGAGCGCTGGGAAGATTTTGGACATCGGCTTCGGCAGAAGCGCCATCCTCCGTCGAGGCATTGACAGGCTTGGCTGCATTAAGGCCGGAAATCGCCAGTATTGCTATCAGGCACGAAAGCAGGAAATGGCGGGGACGATTCATGCAGTCTTTTATTTAATTCGGCTCGGAAAGTCGAGGGAGTTGTCCAGTGCCGCCAGGAATGCTAGAGAAAAGGGCGTGCAGCAGAACAAACGTAATATCCTTCTTCTTTTCCTGAGCATTGCCGCTGGCTGCGTGGATGGGATTTCCTTTGTAAGCGCCGGATTCTTTCCCGCGAATATGACGGGCAACTGCGTTGTGCTGGCACTGGCAATTCTTCACCTGGGCTCTATCAGTATTTTGTATACGGCTCTGGCACTGCTCGGATATTGCCTCGGGGCGGCTTTCGGATCGCACCTCATCCACTCACCAAACGCAGATCACAAATGGTCTCCTCGCATCAGCATCACAATTTTTATCGCGGGGATTATTCTACTGAGTAGTGCCAGTGTGGTTTGGATTTCGGGGATGCATTACCTCCCCATCCTCGTTATCGCATCCGCTTTTGCCATGGGAATGCAAAGTGCGGCCGTATTACGACTAGGGGTATCGGGAGTGGCGACGATCGTGGTAACAGGCACCTTGACTACCGCTATCACACGGATTGTCGAGGACGTTCATCGTGGCGTCAATGATAAATCCCCCTCTAAAGAAGGTCCATGGCTTCCGTCTCTAAGTTGGCTTGCCTATTTCCTCGGAGCTTTCCTTGGAGGCGTACAAAACCGATTTCATATGAATGCGATTATTGCACTGCCAGGATTCCTATTGGTCGGAATTGCCCTTATTGCAGGATTTTCCAAGCGTGAGTCTAAATCCGAGACTTAATTTGAAAACTACTTCGTCGGAAGTTTTCTAAGAAAATCATCCGCCCAGGATTTTACTTCCGCAGGCATTTTTAACATATCAGGCCAGCCACGCGTATAACCCTCTGTCGGAAGCTTGCGGGTCGCGTCGAAACCCATGTGGGTACCCAGAGTCGCAATAGTGGGTGCATGATCCAGTGCGTCACTTGGATTTTTAATGAATGTCGTATCGCGCTGTGGGTCCGTATTTGCGCAAAGGCGGAAGAGAACCTCACTGGTATTGTGAACATCACAGTCCTCATCCACGACAACAATGTACTTACTAAACATCATCTGCCCCATTCCCCAAAGACCATGCATAATCTTGTAAGCCTGCCATGCGTATTGTTTCCGGATGCTGACGAATACGAGATTGTGAAAAACGCCTTCAGCCGGAAGCGCGATATCGACAATCTCCGGGAAATTCATTTTGAAAACCGGAAGGAAAATTTTGACACTGGCTCCGCCGATGTAAAAATCCTCCATCGGAGGAATACCCACGATGGTGGCAGGATAAACTGCGTCCTTCCGGTGGGTGATCGCCGTAATATGGAATACGGGGTAATCATCCACCGGCGTGTAGTAACCCGTATGATCGCCAAAAGGTCCCTCTGCACGCATTTCACCAGGTTGAACGTAACCTTCTAGAACAAAATCCGAATCCGCCGGGACTTCGATATCCACGGTCTCGCACTTCACCAGCTCGACGGATTTTTTACGTACGAAGCCGGCAAAGAGAATTTCATCCAGTCCATCGGGAAGCGGCGCAGTCGCTGCAAAGGTACAGGCAGGATCGCCACCTATGGCAACTGCCACCGGCATACGTTCTCCGCGCTCGTAGTAACGTTTACCATGACGGGCACCCACCTTATGAACCTGCCAGTGCATTCCGGTAGTGGAGTCATCGTAAACCTGCATGCGATACATACCGACATTACGCTCACCGGTATCGGGATCTTTTGTATAGACGGTTGGAAGAGTGACAAAGCGCCCGCCATCCTGCGGCCAGCATTTGAGAATCGGAATATCGCGAAGCGTGATCCCCTGCTCTCCTGTGGAATCAAGGCGATGAATGACATCCTTGCAAGCCCCTCCTTTGACATACTTTGGGCGGGCATGAATGAGATCGAAGCCATTTCGTAGTAAGGCAATGGCATCTGAAAAACTACGCGGGGGTTTGGCTTTGAGGATAAACTGCATCTGGTCGACTAATTCATCAATCGAGGAAAGCCCTAGCGCCATGGCCATGCGCTTGTGCGAACCCATTGTATTGATAACGACGGGAAATTCCGAGAGGCGGCCGTCGATGATCGGTTTTTCGAAAAACAGCGCCTTACCTCCACCGGAAGATTTCATTTCGCGGTCTGCCAGTTCCGTAATCTGAAGATCGGTATCGACAGGTTCCGAAATCCGGAGAAGCTCACCGGATTTATCCAACTTATCAACAAAAGCAGAGAAAGAAGAGTAGGCCATTAGATCACAGGGTCTGTAGATGCGGAAACAGGAGCGATTACTTTAGGTGGGATTGAGGATAGAGCAGAAGATTTTTTTCCAGCGAGCGATTCGAAAAAATTGACTACTTCGGCACGCATCCAAAGACGCATACCCCGGAGGATAACTTTCCAGACCGTCCAATCAGGAATGAATCCCGCGATCAACTCGCGACGATTAAGGTTATTGCGACCATAAGTACCAAGACGCATACGGTTCTTCGCGATAGCGACGAGACGCCGGTTGTAGAATGCCATGGATTGGGCAACGAATTGGCTCGGAGATTCGCAAAACGGAAGTTCGCGCATTCCGCGCTCGGGAAAATTCACTGCATCGCGCACAGGGCCATAGAAGTAGAGTCCGAGATCCATGAGAAAAGCAGGAATCATCAAATCTGCGTCGCCGAGATAATAATACTTATCGAGATAAAGCGCGCGGAACCAGCTATGGTAGGCACGTTGAAAATCGGCATTCAGTTTTTTAGGATCAATGGATTTTCCCTCAACCTCGTCGGAAATAGCCCCGACCGTGGCACTGACTGTCCATGCGCAAAAATCCAGCCCCTGGCTGTAAAGAGGATCTATGAACCCTGCAGCGTCACCTACTGTAAACCAACCGGGTCCGGCAACCTGCTCGGAGTAATATGGAAGCATGGAATACGCTTTAACATCGCCCTCGATACACTCGGCATCGACAAATATTTTTTTGCCAATGGGATTCTGCATAAGATGCGCCATGAGGCGATCCCCAAGCGTTGGCCCTGGAGGAAGCTGGAAAATGCGTTCGTCGTAAACAATCCCCACGCTATAGTCACCCCCCTTTAGTGGGATGATCCAGCACCACCATCCATAGCCTGTAAGATGATTCGTAGCCGCAGAACGGCTGGCATGGGAGGCACGCGCATATTTGGGATTTGCAGTGCGAATCTCATACCCATCCCAGTCTTTTGTGCCGCGAACACGCGCCCAGACAGAACTTGTAGGATGCTCGGTAAGAGGCTTGAGCCAGTTGTTTTTTCGGGCAATAACGGATGCACGGCCCGAGGCATCGATAAGCCAGCGAGAGCGGACGGTGCGGGTTTCCCCCTCCACCTCCACGGTAAGGGTATTATCCCCCTCTCCTGTGGTGATTTCTCCGACTTTTGCCGGTCGCCAGAGCTCCGCACCGAGAGCGACAGCTTCCTTAAGGATGCTGGTATCTAAAACCGCACGATCAAGCTGGTAGGAAGGAAGACGTGCATGATATTTGGCTCCTGTCTCGCCACAGTCATCAAAGGCATCGTTTTCGCTCCTGCAAAACCAAAGACGCAGCCCTTGCTTTGGAATCTGATGATGCGCCAGGTGGTGGGTGATCATGAGGTGCTTTGTAAGAAAGCATCCACTGATCTCCGTAGTGGCCTCCCCTACCTTCCGATCAAACTCCTCGACTCGCTCCACGATGAGAATTCGAAGTGAGGGATGCTTTCTTTTGAGCAAAATGGCGGTAGAAGCACCAGAAAAGGCACCACCGATGATTATTACGTCAAAATCCACCTGAACCATTGTGGGGCCAGCCTACCGACACTTATTGAGGATGGCGAGGTGCAAAAAAGATTTGCGCAGCGGACATCCTGCATATAGGGTCTCGGGTTCTTTCACTGGAGTCATAGCTCAATTGGTTAGAGCGCCGCCCTGTCACGGCGGAGGTTGCGGGTTCGAGCCCCGTTGACTCCGATTTTTCTTTTTTAGGTAAATCACCCTGAAAACCGCATGAATAAAGGCCCTGCGGGCGTTTGGCATAAAATCGTCGAGTGCCGTTAAGTGCGACAAGGTGCAGTTAAATTGTTACCTTTTGTTACCTTTTTCCGGCGCATGAAGTGCTCACAGAGCCTACGATACCGCGAAAATTGCGGGTAGTAAGATACTGAAAAACGCGACGATTTTACGCAAAAAAAAGTCGTAAAAAGACGCGAGAAATCCGATCAGATCGCGGACGTTTTCAGAATCTTAATGGGGTGAATCACATCACCCAAACAAACGCGACAGGGCGAAACCAAGGACAGGTTTTCTCACCACAACCAGTAGTTAATCAACTTCTCTCCCTTAGCGGCCTAAATCCAGCCCTTTTAGGCCCGGACAATCGGGTCCTTGACCCTGCCTGTGGTGAAGGGGCTATCCTCCTGGGCATTGCCCGGCTCATAATGGAGACACAACCCCCGGATACCTGGGAGCGCCATTTCGCGGGCATTTGGGGGTATGACACTGACAAGGACGCCGTGGATGTCTGCCGCGCAAAACTGGCAGATCTGACAGGATGGCATGGCTGGGAGGCAAATATATCTCATCAAAATGCCCTGGAAATGCGCGGAGATCTATTCCGATGGGTGATCGCCAATCCGCCCTATGTTCGGACTAAGAACATGGATGAGCCAGCCCGCGCACTTTGCCGGACGTTCAGTTCGTGCAAAAAAGGCAACATAGACCTATACCTCGCTTTTATTGAGCACATCGCGGCGATTTCCGAAAATTCCGTGATAATTTGCCCGCGAACCGTGATGGATTCAAAAACGGCAACGCAGCTAAGAAAGCTGCTCGTCCTATCCGGACTGATTGAGCGGGTTTTTGAGCACGACCAACAGCTTTTCCCGAACGCGGCAGTAGCAACGGCATGTCTTGTTTTGAATAAGACAAAACATACATCGCTCACATTGGAAGTCGGGGGCAAGTCCACTTCAATCCCTTACTCCAACCTTGAAAATGGCGAAGCGTGGATTGCCGCCAATAAGGAAACATATTCCGGCAAGAAGCTCTCCGACATTTGCACTATTAGAAGCGGAATCCAGACCTCGGCAGATGACATCTATGTCATCCAACCCGCAGATGGATGGTCAGCCTGGGACAATGGGGGTGTTGACTCTCAGCCTATTCAGGTTTCGTGCAAAGGCGGCACGCGGGAATTGGAACGCGGAGCATTGAGGGTAGTGGTCAAAGCCTCGCTCAAGGAAAACAGCGAAGGTTGGAAATCCCTTCTGGTTTTTCCTTATGAAACCGGCGCGGATAGAAAGCCGCGTCCTATCGCGGAGGAGGACTTTGAGGCCCGATATCCCAAAGCCTACGCATATCTTGAAGTTCACCGCACGACCCTAGGAGAACGCAAAATGCAAGGCCCGTGGTATTCGTTTGCCCGTTCGCAGGCGTTAAACCATCAGGGGGCGAAGGTAACGATTTCTACAATGGCCGACATTGGAAAAGGGAAGAATCCATACGCTTCCATCATTCCCGAAGAATTTTATTTAAGAGGTGACGCGGCTTTTCCAAACGCGGCCACACCTCTTGTGAAACTTCGTGACATTTTTGCTTCTCCCGCTTTTTTCAAACACATTGCCGAGCGCGGAACGCTGAAAGCTAATGAATGGAGAAGTTTCGGGAAAGAAGTGATTCATGATTTCAGGCTTAACGAACCTCAGGAGGAGACTATTTCCTTAATAATCCTGCCATTGCCAATTCAGACCTATTTATTCCCCGCCAATCTCTCGCTTGCTCCCTTGAGAAAAACGGCCTAATCGTTCAATATGACCTTCCGGATTGTCGATACACAAACAGCCCACATTGAAGTTTCCGCGTCACTGGTGGCCGTCTTGGAAGATGAAATCCTGCGAATCCAAAAGAACTTTTCGCGTATCTAAACGCTCTGGTTGAGCCCCACAAGTTAGTCCGGATTCAATGAGATGATTCCGAGTGTTTGTGTTGTCTGTTGGTTTTAGTTGCAATGCCTTGGCGGCGGGAGCCCGGAGGGCGACCAGAGCCGGGGCATTGCACGATTAAATCTCTGGCATATTCGCTCGGAGTTCGCAAGCCCAACGAGCGATGCGGGCGTACCTTGTTGTAATAATCACGCCAGTCATTGAAGACCACACGGGCTTCGCTCAACGTATAGATCACTTCGCGGTCGAGGCACTCGACACGCAACCGGCTGTTAAAACTCTCTGCAAAACCATTCTGCCAGGGGCAACCCGGGTCGATATAAATGGTGCCGATCTTCTTCTCCTTGAGCCATCGCTGGATGGCCGTGGCAATAAACTCCGGGCCGTTGTCACTGCGGATAAAACGTGGCGCTCCATGCCGGGCAACCATCTCGGCTACCACCGCCAGAACATCCAGCGAGCTAATCGAACGATCTGAATGCAGCACGTGACACTCCCTCGTGTATTCATCGATCAGGGTGAACACCCGCAGCTTTCCTCCTCGCTGGGTGTAATCCGCCACAAAGTCCCATGCCCACACATGGTTCCTGTGCTCAGCTTTCTGCGGCAGTCCCGTCGATACTCCCTGCCTCCGGGAACGTGGCCTCGGAGGCGGAACCTGCAAGCCCTCCTCCCGACGTATCCTCTGCACCTGCTTCTTGTTGACCCGATAACCCATCTTTCTGAGCAGGCCGGTGATCTTGCGATAACCCAGCGTAGCATGCTCCCTCGAAAGTGCCACGATCTCCGCTTCGAGCAATCGCTTCTTATCGGCCAAAGGCTTGGGCCGATACCGTATCGTCGATCGGTTCCATCCCAGCCATCGGCACGCTGAGCGCCCGGAACACTCCAACGTCGTGACCACTTTCGTGGTCACTATCCGTTGGCGCTCCGGGCTTAGGCTTTTTTTTCTAACGCGATTTCCAACGCTCTGGCCTTGAGCATCTGGTCGGCCAGCAACTTCTTCAATTCCGTGTTTTCCTTCTCCAGATCCCTCAGCCTCTGCGCCTCGCTCAGGTCCATGCTCCCATACTTGCTTTTCCATCGGTAAAAACTCTGCGTGCTGATGTTGTGTGCCCGGCAGATGTCTTCCACACTTTGCCCACTGTCGCCCTCTCTCAATATCCGAATGATTTGTTCTACACTTCGTCTGCTTTTCTTCATGATGATCTTCCTTTTTTGTCGGATATTCATCTCATTTACAATGGACTAGTTCTTTGGGGGCCAACCACCGATACAGAATTCTGGGGCAATATAAATACAGTCATGGGCTATCCTTTTCAATGGATGCATTTGGATAGAATGTTTATGTGGATTCCAACGACGAGATATTTTGGCGGAGGATTCCTGATAGAGATTATAATTGCGCTGTTCTGGGAGATTTTGACTTATCTGGTTTTGTTTGTGGTGTTCAGGATCGTTTGGTCTGTTCTGTCTGCGGGATATCGACGGG
>JBDTJR010000137.1:0-17630 GCA_039935735.1 Chthoniobacterales bacterium
CGATCGAAAAGAAAATCGAGCAACTCGTCTTCAGCGGCGAGATAGAATCCATCCGGCCCACGGCGACAAAAATCGGAAAGGCGACGCGTATTGACGACGCCCTTGGCCGCTATGTGGAATTTGCAAAGCGCAGTTTCCCACGCGGGCTGACGCTGGAATCGCTGCGCATAGCGGTAGATTGCGCGAACGGAGCGGCTTATAAATCCACGCCCTGTGTGCTGCGGGAACTGGGCGCGGACAGCATCATCTTTCACAACCACCCGAACGGAACCAATATCAACGGGAACTGCGGAAGCACTTACCCGGAGCAGATCCAGCGCTTCGTTCGCGAGGCGCACGCGCATGTCGGCATCACGCATGATGGCGATGCGGATCGCGCATTGCTGTGTGATGAAAACGGGGAGATCGTCGACGGCGACGAGATCATGGCGATCACGGCGATTGATTTTCTCCAGCACGGCAAGCTCGCGCAAAATACGCTGGTTGCCACGATCATGAGCAACTATGGGCTCGAGGAAGCGCTTGAGAAGCACGGGGGAAAAGTCGTTCGCACAAAAGTGGGCGATCGTTACGTCATCGAGGAAATGATGCGCGCTGATCTCAATGTGGGCGGCGAGCAGAGCGGGCACATGATTTTCCGCGATTATTCCACGACGGGTGACGGCATCGTGAGCGCGCTGCAGGTGCTGCGCATCATGATCGAGACGGGCAAGCCGCTCAGTGAATTAAAGAAATGCCTGAAGAAATATCCGCAGGCGCAGAGAAATCTGAAGGTTCGCGAAAAGCCACCGCTTGAAACACTCAAGGAAGTGAATGGTCTTGTTACGGAGGCGGAGAAATTCCTCGATGGAAAAGGCCGTGTGTTGCTGCGTTATTCCGGCACCGAGCCGAAGATCCGTCTTCTTATCGAGGGGCGCGATGCAGCGGCGATCGACCACCACGCAGAGAAAATCGCGACGGCGGTACAGACTGCGATTGGCACTTCATAATTCCGGCAACTCTGCGCTGCCGCGGAGGAGGAGCTTGGAGAAACGGTGCGCGATCCACAGCACGATATCGAAATTTTCCTTCGCAACTTCCGCGAAGGATTCACCGCCCTCGCTGACTGCGAGGGCTTGCAACGCATTGCGAAGCGCCATGTTATCAAGATTTTTTTTGCTACTCGCTTCATACAGAGCGGTGACGCTGTCGCTGGTTAATTGCTCAGCGGCTGTGACGGTGGCATCGAGCAGGTCGTTCACACGGAGAATCATTTTTTCGCATATCCCATGGAAGGTCGTGGTTTTGGAAACTTTCGTCTCATAGTAGGAAAATTGCACCACGGCTTCCGCGAGGTAGCGAATCATGGATAATTCCGCACGTTGATACTGAACGGCGCGAGCCGTCCTGTCCTCCAGTGTGTTTTTACTGACGAGCTGCGCGAGGAATTGATCGGTCGCTGCCGCCACCGCCGCAAATGCCGGACTGGTTTGAAATTCCTCTGCTTGATAGGTGGTTGTAATCGTACCCTCAAAAGCGCGAATGGTGCGCAGCAGGCCGCAGAGCTCTTTTTGCACGAGCGCAATGGCGGTGGGTGGATGTTCCAGCGCGGTATCATTCAGGAATTTCGGGAGCATTGTATTGACAGGTGGCTCGCCGGGCCAGAGCCGAGCAAGCAACTTCGCTGCGGAGTTCCGCCACGGGTGCAGGGTGAGTGCAGGAATGAAGTTTGAGAGCAGAAATATTCCCGCGAGTTGCAGATCGACAGAACCAGTGATGTGTCGGACGAATGCGAGCACGAGGGGAATGCCAGCGGCTTCGAGCGCAAATAGTGTCGTCATCAGCGCGCCACTCCACAGGCAAAAGAAGTCTTCAAAGCGCACGAGGCGAAAAGTGGGACGATCCATTCCCAACGAGAGAAAGATGCGAAGAAAAATCGCACCGAGATTGGAGCCGTAAATAATCAATGCGGAAGTCTCGATGGAAAAAGCGCCCGCCTTCGCCAGCGTGACGACGAGCAGCACGGTGCCGACATTCGACTGAAGTATGGCAGCGGCCAGGATGCCCATGCAGAAGGCCATTACGGGCGATGAAGTTGTCGTCATCAGCGCATGGTGAAACCACGCGGCGTGTTGGAGCGGGGCTGCGCCTTCGCCCATTGTTTCCAGGCCGAGTAGAATAAGACCAATGCTAAAAAAAAGACCGGCCCAGGATGTCAGTGTCTTCCCGCGATAAAGACCCAGCGTAATTCCTGCCAGACCCACGGTCCATGCGACGACGGGATGAATATTCACCGTGACGAGGAAGGCGAAGGCGGTGAGGCCGACATTCGCCCACATAATAATCGGGAGGGAGACGGTGGCCGTAATCAAATTACTGCGCACCATGTTCGCGAGGATGAAAGTCACCGCCGTGGCGCTTTGCATGAGACCGCCGAAGACCATTCCCACCAGCCCGCCGAAAATCGGAGAATTTACCCGCGCGGCTACCTTATGAAAGGACTGGCCCGCGATTTTGCGCATGCGATCCCCGGTCAGGATCATGCCGGCAAAAAAAAGGCCGAGGCCTAAAAAGAAAGTATGTATGCCAACGGTCATCGTGTTTATGGAGCTGGCGATCTGAACGGAGGAAACTTTTTGTTAAATCCAGCGCGGCTCAATGTTTTTTCCCGGCATCGGATAGTTGCTGCATGAGCGCCTGAATATCCACATCGTCGGTTATGCTCTTAGTCTTGTTTGTTTGGGCATTTTCTTTCGTTTCCGGAGTGGAGGCGTTCAGTAAACTTTCGGGAGTGGCGGTGGGGGCAGCCTCTGGCGCGGGAGCAGAGTTTGCTCGGCTGAATAAATATCTGGAAAATCTATCGAGGACGGCATGGTGTTTGGCGGCTTCATTTTGCTCGTTAAGCAGCGCGGTGGCAGGCCGTCTCTGTTCCAGCTCCCAGGCTTTGGTAATTTTCTTTAACAAAGGGCTATACTGGGGAAACCGTACAAGGGCGGTTTGAATGGCCGTTGAAGCCTCATCGAAGCTTGCCTCGCCGCGTCCGGGGTAAGGCACAAACAGGATATCGTTGTTTTCGGTCACTTTCATGCTCGTCCCATCCAATGTCGTGACCAAAAGCACCCGGCCATCCATTCGAGTATAGCAATACTCGTAAACAGTGACATTGGCGTCCGGAAGAAAGGCCTGTTTTTTGTAAAACGCGAGTCCTTTGGCGCGCTCATCGCCAAGATTTTGGGCATGCAGATTCAGGCACAAAACTCCTAACAAAATCACTGCCACGCGCCAGGTCATACCAATGCATTTATCAGATCAGAGAAAGCTTGCCAGTAATTAGGGCAGTAAAAAGACGCGTGAAAGGGAGTTTGACGGAAAACTCGCGAATTTGGGGTGAATTTTTTAAAAAACGGGATGCCATTATACCCTTTCAGAGATTTGCTCTAATTCCCGGCTTGACCTTTCTCTCTGGATCACGAATCTAACGGTTTTCCCGTAGTGGGAAGAGATTCGTACCTTAATGAACACTGGAAGTTTTTTTGCCGGAGCGATGCGCTTCAAGCTTATCCTTCTCTGCCTCCTGGCGGTGACGGCTAATTTGCTGTATGGTCAGGCCGGTGCGGGGCCTGTGGTAAAGCAAGTCGACATCCAGTTTGCGGGACCGGTTTCCATGAGTAAGGAACGTGTCACGGCAAACCTGAAAACCCAGCCCGGCACCATTTATTCCGAGCGCTCGATCGAGGACGATATCAGCAGCCTTTATGCCACGGGTGATGTTTCCAATGTCCGCATCTTCGCGGAGCCGCTCGGCGATGGCGTAAAGGTCAATGTGGTTTTGACCGGCCGCCCCACTGTCGAGGAACTTCATCTCGAAGGCATCACGGCTTTAAACGTAAACCACCTGCGGAAAGACTTAAGCTCGAAAGTCGGTGAGACGCTCAGTGACGAAAGACTCGAGGAAGACCGCCAGAAAATCCTGAAGGAATATCAGGACAAGTATTTCTACAACGTGGATATCAAATATCGCGTGGAAGATCTTCCGGGCACGAACCGCAAGCGCGTCACCTACGCGGTTACCGAAGGCCCGAAGATGCAGGTGAAGCAGATTTCTTTTGTCGGTAACGATTCCATTCTTCCAAAGGATCTTAAAAAAGTCCTCGTGACGAAGACCGCGAATATCCTCTCGCTCTTTACAAAAGCAGGCCGCGTTTTACCCGGACAACTGGATGACGACCGTGCAGCCATTAAGATGCTTTATCAAAACCGCGGATTTTCCGATGCGAAAGTCACCGACGTGCGCATCGATCCTTTAGCGAAAGACGGGGTGAATTTGGTTTTCACGATTTCCGAAGGTGTGCAGTACCACATCGGCAAAGTTACCCTCGAAGGCGCACAGATCGTCACCGCCGAGCAGCTCCACAAACAGCTTAAAATGACCGAGGGAGAGCTTTACACCCCGAAGGGAATGAGCGACGACCTTAAAGCGGTAAGAGACTTCTACGGCAGACAGGGCTATGTCGATCTCCAGATGACTCCCGAAATTGATCCTGCGGGAGAAGGCTCTGTAAATATCGTTTATCGTGTCGAAGAAGGCGTCCAGTCCTACGTCAATCTTATCAGTATCCAGGGCAACACCCGCACGAAGGATCGCGTGATCCGGCGTGAACTAGCGATCCGCCCTGGCGATGTTTTTAACTCCGTGCTGGTGGATATCAGCAAAAAGAGAATGGAAAATCTCAATTACTTTTCCAAGGTCGATATGGTGCCTCAGAACACTATTGTTCCTGGTCGAAAAGATTTGAATGTCATCGTCGAAGAGAAGCGCACGGGTTCGTTTAACTTCGGTGTGGGCTTTAGCACGATTGATAGTTTGGTCGGTTTTGCGGAACTGGTGCAGACGAATTTCGATCTTTTCAACTGGCCGCGTTTTGTCGGTGCCGGTCAACGTTTCCGTATCCGTGCGCAGGTCGGTCTTCAGCGTAATGACTTTGTCGCGTCTCTGACGGAGCCGTGGTTCCTTGGCTATCAACTCTCTGTCGGCGGCGAGGTATTTTATCATGACGCGACGTTCCTGAGTAATGTCTATTCCCAGAGAAACTACGGCGGCGCGCTGCAGATTCGCAAAGCGATTACGAATTTTATAGCGATTCGCGGGGAGTACCGCATCGAGGCCGTGCAGATTTATGACGTATCGCCGCCAAACCAGGCCGGACAGGTGATTCAGGATGCCGCAGGCACGCTTACCAAGAGCAGCGTGATGACGGCACTGACTTACGATACGCGGGATAACCTGATGCTGACGCGAAAGGGTGAAGTCGTGGAGCTCACGGGATTCTTTGGCGGTTTGGGCGGGGATGTTAAAGATTACGGGCTTTCGCTTACGGGGTCTAAATTCTTCCCGCTGCCATGGGACATGATTTTCCAGATTAAGGGAGAACTTGCAGTGGTCAGTGGCTGGGGTGGAAACAGCGTTCCGATCTGGGATGCCCTTTATCTTGGCGGCGCGAATAACTTGCGAGGTTTCGCCTTCCGTGAAGTGGGGCCGAAAGATGAATTTGGCAACCCCATCGGCGGTAACTCGCTGGGCTATATGACGACGGAAATTACGTTCCCGATCATTACCCGAATCCGTGGGGCAGTATTTGCGGATGGTGGCTTTGTGAATGCCAATGCCTATGATTTCTCGGGAAGTAACTTTAATGCCGATATCGGTATCGGGCTTCGCCTTGACCTGCCTATCGGGCCTATCCGTATCGATTATGGCTTTCCGGTGGTTTCCGACAGCTGGAACGGCGGCAGCGGCAAGGTTAATTTCAATGTCGGATACCAATTTTGAACGTTTTACCAATTTAACTGTCTTGATTTAATTACCTGAACCAATAAAACCAAATAAGCAATCGTATGAATAAACGCACTATTTTCGTCTCACTACTGGCAATCACCTTCCTCGCACCTTCCTGCTTCGCGCAAATGAAGGTAGGCACCATTAACCTCGAGAAGGTCCTTAATGAATATTACAAGACCAAGGACGCTCAGGCCAAACTACAGGATGTAGAGAAGAGTGCCCAAAAGGAACTGGATGACCGTGTCGCCACTTTCAAAGGTCTTGCCGAAGAATTGAAGAAACTGGATGCCGAGGCAAACAAGCCCGAGTTGTCCAAAGACAAACTCGACGAAGCCCGCAAGCAGTTCCAGACGAAGGCCAATGAGCTTCGCACCAAGGAGCAGGAGATCAATGATTTCAAAAAACTCCGCCAGAATCAGCTTCAGGAGCAGATGATCCGCATGCGTAAGGGCATCATCGACGAAATCGTGAAAGTCGTGAACGACAAGGTCAAGGGCGAGGGATATGACCTCGTGCTCGATCGCAGCGCGCTCAGCGTGACTGGCACGCCTGTGACGATCTTTGCCAAGGACGACATGGACTTCAGTGGTGCAATCATCACGACGCTGAACAAGAACGCTCCCAAGGCGGCATCTTCCAGCGCAGCCCAATAAGGGAAACCCTTTTTAAGGTAGGGTAAACTACCTATGAGATTAATCGACATTGCAGAGCTTACCGGCGGTGAGCTCTGCAAGGGTAATCCAAATCTCGAAGTCACGGGGATCGCAGCGGTTTCAGAAGCTGCGGTCACGGACATCACTTTTTTCTCCGTCTCGCGGTATTTGCCCGAGTTGCGGATTTCCAGCGCGGGCGCCGCATTTGTCCCGCGGGATTTTTCCGAGGACGTTCCCTGCGCGCTTATCAAGGTAGAGAGTCCGTCTGTTGCATTCGCAGCAATCGGAAAACAATTTGCGCCGCCGCCGATTGTTTGGGCTAAAGGGATTCACCCTACGGCGATTATTGATCCCCAGGCCACGCTTGGGGAGGATGTCGCTGTTCACGCCTACGCGGTCATCGAAGCGGGTGCAAAAATCGGCGCACGCACCATAATCGGCGCGCATTGCTTTGTGGGACATGAGACGGTGGTTGGCGAAGATTGTTTTTTCAATCCCCGCGTGATCATTCGTGAACGCTGCCTGATCGGGAATCGCGTTATTTTTCAACCCGGCGCGATTATCGGCGCAGACGGATTTGGCTATGAACTCATAAACAAAAAATATGAGAAGATTGCGCAGACGGGGATTGTCCAGATCGACGACGATGTGGAAGTCGGTGCGAATTCCACGATTGATCGTGCGCGTTTCGGAAAGACATGGATCAAGGAAGGCACGAAGATCGATAACCTCGTGATGATCGGGCATAACTCCGTCATCGGGCCGCACGCGATTCTTTGCGGATTAAGCGGCGTCTCCGGCAGCAGTAAAGTCGGTGGCTATGTGACGCTGGCGGGCCAGGTGGGTGTGGCGGGTCACGTCGAGATCGGCGACCATGCGATTCTTGCCGCGCAGACGGGCGTGTCAAAAAATATTCCCGCGAATTCGTTCTGCATGGGATCTCCCGCGGAACCCGTGAGGAAATTCAAAAGAAAAGTGGCCTACATGAACAGGATCGAGGAACTTTTCCAGCGCGTGAAAGCCCTCGAGGGGAAGAAGTAGGTTTTGTTCGTGCCTCCGATTCGGAGTGAGTGAAATTTCAATGGAGGGTCAACCTCCGGCTTGACCCATTATTTGTATTCGATGCGGGTACACGCGATCTATAATGGGACGCGACGGAGCACGTCCCTCCATCTGAGGTGTAATCCGAAGCGACGTGATTTTTTCACGCATTGGAGAATCGAGCAGCTCGATTCAGTATCAGAGGCTCTAATTGGAATTCCGCATATTTTCAAATTCGATCTTATTTGGAGAATGGAGCGCAGTGACATAACCTGCCGAAGGCAGCCCGAAGGGTGAAGCGAAGCGGAAGCAAACGTGCGTCGTTGCGTCCCATTGTAGATCGAATCGTAACTTTTCCGATCAACCGAAGCGGCCGGTGATGTAGTCTTCGGTTTGCTTTTCTTTTGGTTTTGAGAAAATGGAGGCGGTGGGATTGTACTCGATGAGTTTTCCGAGGTAGAAGAAAGCGGTCTGGTCGGAGACGCGCACGGCTTGTTGCATGTTGTGCGTGACGATGACGATGGTGAATTCTTTTTTCAGGTCGTTGATGAGTTCCTCAACTTTTGCGGTCGCGATGGGGTCGAGCGCGGAGCAGGGTTCATCCATGAGGAGAATCTGCGGGCGGTTTGCGATGGCGCGGGCGATACAAAGACGCTGCATCTGACCGCCGGAAAGACCGAGTGCGCTTTCGTGGAGGCGGTCCTTGACTTCATCCCACAGCGCGGCTTCGCGGAGGCTGCGCTCGACGGATTCATCGAGAACTTTCTTTTTGCCCTCACCGGCGATGCGGAGGCTGTAGACGATGTTTTCGTAAATGGATTTCGGGAAGGGGTTTGATTTCTGGAATACCATGCCGATGCTGCGGCGGAGCGCGATGACTTCGATCTTCGGGTCGTAGATGCTCTGGCCCTGAAGCGTGATGTCTCCCTCGTGGCGGATGCCATCGATGAGTTCGTTCATGCGGTTGAAATTCCGGAGCAGCGTGGATTTGCCACAGCCGGACGGGCCGATGAAGGCGGTGACCTGAAGCTCGGGGATGTCCATGTTAATGGAGTGCAACGCCTGCTTGCGGCCGTAGTAGAAATTAAAATCTTTAACGGATATGAAATCCGCGCGGCCTTCCGGAGGCGTTGTCCCTGGCTGATTCATGTTGAGCGAACGGGTTTCCTGGCTTTCTTCTGGCTTGGACGTGGAGTTCATGGCCCGGTGTTAATTCTTTTTCCTAAAGGCGATCTGGGCAAGCACGTTTGTGAAGGTGACCAGAATTACCAGCACAAGCGAAGCCGCCCACGCCATCTTAACCTGATACGGGTAGGGAAGCATCGAAAAATTGTAAATAAGGACGGAAAGCGACGCACTGGGCTGCCAGATCGACTTGATCCAGAACTGATTGAAGAGCGCGGTAAAGAGGATCGGGGCGGTTTCGCCGGCGGCGCGGGCGACGGCCAGCATGATGCCAGTCATGATTGCGGGCAGGGCTTCGGGCAGGACGATTTTCCAGATGGTCTGATAATTTGGGGCACCCAGGCCGTAGGATGCCTCGCGGTAGGCCCTGGGGACGCCTAGCAGGGCTTGTTCTGCCGTAAGGAGAATGGTTGGCAGAATCAGGACGCTGAGGGCGACACCGCCCGCGAAGGCGGAAAACTGCGTATGCACGACAACGACGGCAAAGGCAAAGACACCGCAAATAATCGAGGGGATACCGGTAAGCATTTTGGCGACAAAGCGCACGCCCGCGGACAGGCGCGAGGAGGGCGCGTACTCATTGATATAAATCGCGGAGAGAATTCCGAGCGGCACGGCGAGCACGAGGGCGATGCCAACCATGATCGCGGTGCCGATGATGGCGTTTCCAAATCCGCCGCCGATGCGGCCTGCGGCGGGAGGAAGTTTTGTAAAGAGATCCCAGCTGATCAGCGGGAGACCGTTTTTAAAAACGAGATAGATGATTGAAAACAGCGGCACCAGCGTGAGGAACGAGAATAAAATACAAAGGCCGGTGAGCACACGATTTGAGAGTGCGCGGAATGCGGTCTTCGCGTGGAAGGTGCGCGTGAAGAAATTCGCCGGTTTTGTGAGCACGGAATTCATGGTTATTGGATTCCCGCAGTCCTCCGCTGCGTGTAGCGGAGAACAAGCTCCCCGATCATGTTCACTCCGAGGGTCAGGATTACCAGGAGGAGCGCGGCATACATGAGCGCGCTGATCTGCATGCCTTCGGCTTCCGCAAATTGATTGGCGAGCAATCCTGCCAGCGTGCCGGAGGGCGAGAGCAGGGACCAGGTAAGACGAGGGCTGTTTCCGATGAGCATGGCGACGGCCATGGTCTCACCCATCGCGCGGCCAAATGCGAGAATGGTTGCGGCGACGACACCCGGAGCCGCTGCAGGAAAGATGACGCCGAAGATCGCTTCCCACCGTGTCGCGCCGAGCGCATACGCGCCTTCGCGCAAAGTCTTCGGGGTGGCGACAAAAGCATTTCGCGAAATCGCGGTGATCGTGGGCAGCACCATGAGCGAGAGGACGATACTTGCGGTGAGCAGACTGTTCCCAAAGACGGGGCCTTTGAAAAAAGGAATGAAGCCGAGATGTTTATCGAGCAAGCCGCCGTATTGCTGGACGAGTGGGATGATGACAAAAATTCCCCACAGGCCGTAGACCACGCTGGGAATGGCGGCGAGCAGCTCCACGACAAAGCGGATTGTTTGCCGGATACCCGAGGGAAGAAAATCCTCACTTAGAAAAATGGCGATGGAAACGCCGAGCGGAAATGCGATGAGCAGGGCGATGAGCGAACTCATCATCGTGCCAATCAGGAAAGGAAGGACGCCGTAAATCTGGCGGTTCGGATTCCACGAAGCGCCGTAGACAAACTTGAGACCGAATTTCTGGATCGCGGGCCACGCCTCTTTGAGTATTTCACCGGCGATGAGGCCGAGGGTAATGATCGTCATTACCGAGGCCACCCAGCAGAGGATGCGGAAAAAGTCAGGGCCGGAACGGTAGGGAGCTATCCCGGTCCCCGCAGTTCTGGCCCCATCTTCATTCACAATACTCTATGTGTTTCCAGATAAGCTACGGGGTTGTCAATCCGGTTGTTATTTCACGGTATCCAACGCGGCCTGACATTTTGCCACGACCTCTTTAGGAAGCGGGATATAACCGAGTGAAGGCGCGACTTTCTGGCCTTCGGTCAAACCATAGGTTACGAAGGTCTTCACGGCCTTCAGCTTTGCAGCATCGGTGTAGCTTTTGGGCAAGAGCAACCAGGTGAAGGTGACGATCGGGTAGTCCGATGGGCCTGCAGGATCGGCGGGCCAGATGCGGAGGTTCTCAGGAAGCTGGACGGATGCCAGCGTGGAAGCGCCGCTTTCGGGCGTGGGCTTTACAAACTTACCGGCTTTATTTTCGAGAGCGGCCATTGCGAGCTTGTTGTTATCCGCATAGCCATATTCGACATACCCGATTGATCCGGGAGCCTGTTGGATCGAGGCGGTGACGCCTTCGTTTCCTTTACCGGCAACACCGGTGGGCCAGGTGACGGATTTATTTTCACCGACCTTATCCTTGAACTCAGGGCTCAGGGTGCTGAGGTGCTTGGTAAATACGAAGGTCGTGCCGCTGCCGTCCGAACGGGTGCAAACGGTGATGCCCAGATCAGGCAGCTTTACGCCGGGATTGGTCTTCGCGATGGCGGGGTCGTTCCATTTCGTAATGGTTCCGAGGAAGATGCCGACATAAGCCGCGCGGGAGAGCTGGAGATTGGTGACACCGGGAATGTTATAAGCGAGCACGATGCTGCCTGCGGTTGCGGGAAGCATGACCACGCCCTTCGGAGCCCTGGCGATTTCCTCATCGCTCATCGCGGCATCGCTCGCGCCAAAATCCACGAGACCCTGGGTGAATTGCTTCACGCCTGCGCCGGAACCTACGGATTGATAATTCACCTGAAGATCGGGCTGCTTTTGATTCAGATCCTGAGCCCAGCGTTGATACAATGGAGCGGGAAAACTTGCGCCTGCACCGAGGATATTGGTTTCAGCCGAGGCCAATATGGCGGAGAAAAAGAAAGCACTGAGGGCGGTGAAAACGAATACAGATTTTTTCATAAGTTAATTAGAAACGGTAGTTTAAATAAGTGTCCACCCTCCTGAAGCAACGCTCCAGCCGCAAAAACGAAATTGTTACAAAATCGTCACAATTGGAATAGAACGAAGGAGGAGAGAGATCTATAATGGGCCGTGACGACGCACAGCCCTCCAAATTAAGGAGTCGTCGTGATCGCCAATACATGCCCGTCGGCGTAGAGGGCGTTTTGCCGGCCAAAATGGACGGCATCAATATCGGTCACCAGTCTTAATCGACGGGGCGATACGGTATGGGGGCCCCTGCGGGTGTAAATCTGAGGAGCGTTATAATTTTCGTCATCGATAAAAGGCCGCCATTCGTAGCTGGTGCCGCGGAGGTTATATTGTTTGTTGGCCGCCATGTCCGAAGGGCAGCGCAGCAGATTTTGCGACAGGCCGTAGGGCTGGAAGGTATCCTGCATCCCGGGAAGGGTGTTTTGCAGATATACCGGATTGGCGGGATCGGTTTCCACCTCGGGATAAAAATAATTATGATCCGAGATGTAGTTATTAACGATAACGCCCGTCTGCCGCAGATTATTCATGCATATAATACTGCGTGAGCGTTCAAAATATTGCTGCGCTTGAGGAAGCCACAGAGTTAGCAATATCCCGATAATAGCCATGACGAGCATCAACTCGATCAGGCTAAAGGCAGATGAGGATTTCATTACTTACCTTTCGACTGTGATTTGCGCTGTATGTAATTCCGATACCGGTTTTCGCGCTGTTCGGGAGTGCGGTTCGCATCGCGTTGCGCGGCGGCCAGCTCCATTTGATCCTGAATATCGGGACGATTGAAAAATTCCTGCATTTTTTCGCGGCGCTGTTCGGGAGTTAACCCCTTGAGACTGGCCCAGAACTTGCGCATCTCATCAAACTGGGATTTTGCTTTCGCCTGTTCCTCTGGCGGAAGATTTGTCGTGGCGATTGCGATGCGATCCGCAAGCCACTCCGGATTAAACTGGCGGTTATTGCGCCGGTCAAATTGCGGCTGGCCGTCGGCTTTGGCGTCATCGCTCCGGTTTCTGCGAAAGCCATGAAGAAGGATGACTTCCTTTGTCTGACCTTTGCCTGCGCTTGCCAGCGTAGAAACGATACGGCGGATGCTTCCCTCGGAAGGTGTTTTGGTGAAAGCGGGGTTCCATTGGTCAGGAAGGATAAAGCGCTGCCCGGTTTTCTGCGAAAGCTGATCAAAAGCGGAGGCGATATCCATTACCGGCATGGGACTTAACTTTACTTTGATCGAACGCGGATCGACGGGATCGGCAGAAAGCGCAAAGAGGCCCATTTGGGGAGTGTTGAAAGTCTTCCAGGTATCGCCCATGCGGTTTTCCTGCTGGAGGGTGGTTAAGGCGTTTTTTACAGAGGCCTTATCCGGTCCGGCGATCCAGACACCCTGCCAGTTTGCATCCGTACGGGCGGCAAGAATCTCCATGGCTCGGTTTAGCGGTGTATGATGAAACTGAACGGTGACCTGGGTATCCGCATCCAGATTCGTGACGATTTCCGTCCCGCTTTGGTGACTCATGACCTGCAAAATATGACTCAACTTGAGATTTTTCCCCTCCAGCGTAATCAGCCCCCAATTACTAATCCAATAGTACAAGACTGTGAAAATACACAGCAGGCACAAGGATAAGGCTAACCAGCGGCTTCTATTCATGAGTTGAGGTATAGAACAGAGGGGATATACCAAAGTTGCGGAAAAGATGACGGAACGCGATCATGAAGTTATAAGTATTTCTCCATAAGCGGGTTGCATGTTGATAAATCTCTTATTTTATTTAAGAGCGGTGATAAAACTTGCATTTTACTTATAGGCGGGGCAGCTTTCTGGCGTTCAGGGGCTTAGAGACATGCCACACAGAGGGAGTATTTTCAGGTTAATTTATCGCATATTGAGTCGGCTTTCCGACGCTCTGAGCGCGTGCCTGCCTGCTTCTCTCGTATCCGCTATCTTCGCTCTCCATTCGACGACATCAAGGCAGGAAATAGTGCCTCGTCGGGAAATGGATTTTGCCCCTGAATTGATCGAGGACGCATCGATGGCAAATAACGCCGTCGCAAACATCAGCATGCAATCCTACATCCCGATCCAACATAACACTCAACATATTCGAAAAAATGTCTTCTTATTCCAATCAAGATTCTTCAAATCGCTCACGTGGTGGGCGCAACCGTTCCCGCCGCCGGGGGCCTGACAACCGTAACTCTTCTACGCGCTCAACGGAGTCGCGTTCCGACGAACGTGTAACCCGCGCTCCCAAGAAAAAGTCGCTGTGGCAGAAAATTCTCTCCTTCTTCGGAGGAAATTCGGTTCCCGCTCCCAAACCAACGGGCCGTACCAGCGCGCCTAAAAAAACTGAATCCGCACCTGCCGCCAAACGCACACAATCCGTTCGGCGTCCTGAGCCGATCGAAGTCACGTCGCCTCGCGTCTATGTAGGCAACTTGTCTTTCGATGCCACGGAAAGCGACCTTCTCGAACTCTTCAGTGGAGTGGGATCGGTGCAGAACGCGGAAATCGTTTTCAACAAAGACACGCATCGCTCCAAGGGATTTGGATTTATCCAGATGGCGAGCATGGAGGAAGCAAGTCGTGCAGTGTCTGAACTTCACGATAAGGAATACATGGGCCGCAAGCTCGTGGTTAGCGGAGCCAAGGCGGTCCAGGAATCCCGTCAGCCACGCAACACGGCACCGTCCCCGGAGGCTTCTTCTGAAGAGCAGTCTCCATCCGCTGCGTAAGCAGTTCTGTTTCTGAATCACGCCGAAAACGATCTCATCCTGCTTGTCGGCCCCACGGGGGTGGGTAAATCCGCCCTCGCTGTCGAATTAGCGGAGGTTCTCAATGGTGAGATCGTTGGCGCAGATGCTTTCCAGATCTATTCGGGTCTGGAAATTCTCACGGCACAGCCTGACGCAACATTGCGTCAGCGTGTCGTGCATCACCTGATCGGGAGTGTTCCCTGTCAGGAAGTTTTTAATGCAGGGCGGTATCTGCCGCTTGCCGAGGCAGCGATCTCGGATATCCGCGCGCGCGGGAAAGTTCCCATCGTGGTCGGTGGCACGGGTTTATATATCAAGGCGCTCACGCATGGTATTTCGGAAACACCGCAGGTAGATGTGGAGATTCGCGAGAAGCTGGAGGCGTTTTCTCTGGAGGAACTTCTTAATCAACTGAAGGGACTCGATCCTGACAGCGTGGAAACGATTGATACGAAAAACCGCCGACGCGTGCAGCGCGCGCTGGAGATCTGTCTTCAGACGGGTGAGGCCGCATCGAAATTGCGTGAGGAATGGAAGCGGCCATCGCGCCCATGCAGGGGAATTGTGCTGACGCGGGAGCGAGAGGAATTAACCGAGCGGATACACGTGAATATTTTGCAAATGCTGGAGCGTGGCGTCATGGAGGAAATCCGTTCTCTGAAATCGATCGGCGCAACGGCACAGGAGGCTATCGGTTATCGCGATGCGGTGCTGCATTTGAACGGCTCGCTTACGCGCGAGCAATGGGTGGAACAGACGCATCGTGCGAGTTGTCAGTATGCGAAAAGGCAATTGACCTGGTTTAAGAACCAAACTAAATTTCCCCTGTTGAAATTAAGCGCATTTTCAAACCTCCGGGATTCTCTCACGGCCTCGCTTGATTCGCTGACCGCCCCACTCGAATGATGACCTCCAATCATCGCGTCGTTGAAAAAGCAGTACTCGTAGGGTTGGAGCATAACGGAGCAAATCATTGGGAGCTGGAGGATTCGCTAGCCGAACTCAAGCAACTCGCCGCGACCGCAGGCGCGCAGGTAGTCGATACTATCGTGCAGAAGCTGGACCGCCCGACCGCGCCGTACTACATCGGCAAGGGAAAGGCCGAGGAAATCGCGGACCTGTGCGCGAAGGAGAATGTGCAATCAGTAATTTTTGATGACGAGCTCTCTCCCGCGCAGGGAAGGAACCTTGAAAAACTGACTTCCCGGAAAGTGCTGGACCGCACGCAGCTTATACTCGATATCTTCGCACAGCGCGCACGCTCAAGGGAAGGACGGCTCCAGATCGAGCTTGCGCAGCTTCAGTATCTGCTGCCGCGACTGACCGGCATGTGGACGCACCTTTCACGGCAAAGCGGCGGCATCGGGACGCGGGGACCAGGCGAGACACAACTTGAGGTGGACAGACGACGAATTCAGGAGCGCATTGCGCGGCTGGAGCGCGACCTCATGGAGGTGCGCAAGCATCGTACCGTTCAGCGCGAGGGACGACTACGTCGCAACTGGCCCGTGGCAGCTCTGGTGGGCTATACGAATGCAGGAAAATCCTCATTGCTCAATCTTCTCACTGGTGCGGAAGTCGTGACGGAAGACAAACTTTTTGCAACACTAGACCCCACGACACGGCAGCTTGTCCTGGCCAACCGGCAGAAGCTGCTCCTGACGGATACGGTGGGATTTATCCGCAAGCTTCCGCACACGGTGATCGAATCCTTCAAGGCGACGCTGGAGGAAGTGAATCTCGCCGACCTGCTCATTCACGTGGTGGATATCAGCCACCCGCAATACAAGGACCAGATGGAGGCGGTGGAGAAGGTTCTCCTCGAATTAAACGCCGAGGGAAAACAAACCATGCTCGTCTTTAATAAGATCGACCGTCTCGGCGATCCGGAGATTGTGGAGTCGCTGCTGCATCATTATCCGGGAAGTGTGGCGATTTCTGTTTTAGAAAATCGCGGTATCAATACTTTCATGGAGGAATTGGAAGTGCGCCTCAGCGCATGGCGGCTGAAGGTTCACTTTGAAATTCCCACCAGTGAGTCGGCGCTTCTTGCGGAGCTGCATCGCGTGGGGCATGTACTCAATATTCAGTATCAGGGAGACAATGCGCTGGTGACGGCGCATGTGCCGCCGGAGTTAAAGAGTCGCCTGGCGAAGTATGAAGTCGCGGCGGCGGCGGAAGGATGATGGCGAACTAAACAGGATTAAGAGGATTTACGGGGATGGGAATGCCGAGATGTCGGAGGATGTCCCCTTAATAATATTTCTCATGTTGCGGGTTTTAATACCCATTCGAGAACAACGCCGAGTTTGTAAGGGGACGCGACGGAGCACGTCCCTCCAGCAGAGCCCACAAGCAAGAAGCCTGCATATTTACAAATTTGGTGTCGTGACCAAAGGCAAATAATGGGTTCTGACGACGCAGAACCCTTCAATTATTTGGAGAATCGAGCGAAGCGACATTCTCTATTGGCTAGTGCGAGTGAGATTTGGTGGGGTGATCGCCGCTTGTGTTCACGCGCAGATTTGGCTGGGTCATGAGGGGAACGGATTTCACGACTTCGATTTTCACCTTGGAAAGGCCGTGCTCATAGACGCCGATTTTTTTTGCGGAGATTTCGCTGAGGTCGATCATGCGTCCGCGGATATAAGGGCCGCGATCATTGATGCGCACGATGATGCTGACGTTGTTTGCGAGATTGGTGACGCGGACGAGCGTATTGAAGGGTAGTCTTTTGTGCGCGGCGGTGACATCCGTCGGGCGATAGGTTTCGCCATTCGCCGTTTTGCGGCCGACATCGCGCCCACCATACCAGGAGGCAATTCCGGTATCCGTATAGCCGGGCTGCACCATGTAAAGCACGGGCGGATTGCTCATATCGCGGATGCCGTGTTTGACGGTGGAATGATGCGACGACGAACTATGTGAAGAATGATGCGAGGAGGAAGACTTCGTATGTTTCTTCTTCGTCGTCGCAAATGCCGTTCCCGTAGACAGGCAAAGGCATGCGCACAGGGCCACGGCGGTGAGCCGTGGGAGACCGGGATTTTTGTTTAGGGGGGAAACAAGCATCAGCTCAGCGTTTCACCGGTAACGGCGTTTGTAATAATGAATTTCTCCATATGACACGTAGGCTCAGAACGGAAGGTCAGGCGGCCAGCATATTTGCGTTCGATTTCCACAAGCAAGTCTTCATCTTCCGAACGCAGGCGGTTTAGC
>JBDTJR010000138.1:0-47984 GCA_039935735.1 Chthoniobacterales bacterium
GCATCTACCGCTTGCTTAAGAATTTCTCCCGTCGCTACCGAGTGTCCGAGTGAAATACGAATCTCCTGTGCCACCGCCTGTCGGATGAATTCGAGCGATTTTTCCGGCGCGATCTCTGGAGCAATCGTTACCAGGCGGATATTATTTTTGGAAATGCTCTGCCATTCCTTCAGCCACGTAAGATTGGCTGCGCACATCCAGCTTGTATTATGCGCGCCATGCGTGCCGGGATCGGGATTCAAAAACGGACCTTCCATGTGATAACCACGACAGCCGTCTTCCTCATCCCGTAATTTTTCGATGCCCGTTAAAAGAGAGCGATAGTTCTCCTGATTATTGGTGATGAGAGTCGCAAGAAAATGCGTGCAGCCGTGCGTTGCCAGTGCGCTGCATGCTTTAAGCCAGTCGTCTTTTGAAATCGGATTATTAAAATCAACCCCGCCAAAGCCATTCACCTGCACGTCGTAAAGCCCTGGCGCAATCCAGGGTAATTTCTCAGGATGGCTGGAGTCGGCAGGTCGAATCGCACGGAAGAGTCCCTCTTCAATCAAATACTCATAAGGCGTTCCGGTAAGGAAATCCCGTGCGATGACTTTCATTCCGCTTATTCAAACAAGCTTCTGTTTTCACGGAAAGCCGGAAGTTAAAAAACGTCATTAATCTTAAGCCGGAAGCGACGTTTTTTCCGCCACCACGGGATGACGTCTGTGTCTTGTCAATCGATCGAGATACAAATAAATGATCGGGGTCGTATATAGAGTTAGAAGCTGGGATACCAACAACCCTCCAATGATCGCGATGCCAAGGGGCTGGCGTAACTCCGTGCCTTCCCCGCGCCCGACTGCGAGAGGAATGGCTCCAAACATTGCCGCGAGCGTCGTCATGATAATCGGACGAAAACGGATGATGCAGGCCTGATAGATCGCGACTTCAGGCTTCATCCCTTCATTCCGTTCTGCATCCAGTGCAAAGTCCACCATCATGATCGCATTCTTTTTCACGATACCGATCAGAAGAACAATTCCGATCATCGCCACCACAGACAATTCCAACCCGCCAATTTTCAAAGCCAGTAATGCGCCAAGTCCTGCCGAGGGCAGCGTGGAGAGAATCGTGATGGGATGAATCAGGCTCTCATATAAAATGCCCAGTACGATATAGACTGCAAGAATCGCCGTAAAAATGAGGATCAACTGAGTGGATGCCGTATCTTGAAACGCTTTCGCCGTTCCCTGGAAACTTCCCCGGATAGTCGGCGGCATGTGGATTTCTTTTGCGACATTATTGATGAGCTCCGTCGCTTCACCCAGAGATACCCCCGGTGCAAGGTCGAAGGAAATGGAGATCGCAGGAAATTGGCCCTGGTGCGGTATTACCGTGGGAGCATTGCTTGTTTCAAATTTTGCGATGGAGCCCAGAGGCACCTGCACACCGGTATTTGAGGGAAGATAAATTTTATCCAGCGATGCGGGGTCACGCTGAAATTTCGGATCGGCTTCAAGGATGACGTGATACTGATCATTCGGAGTGTAAAGAATGGAAACCTGGCGCTGGCCAAATGCGTTATAGAGCGCGCTATCAATTTGCTGTGCTTGGATTCCCAGTCGCGATGCGGTATCCCGGTTCACCACGACATTTGTCTGGAGACCATTGAACTGCTGATCGCTGGTCACGCCTTTTAACTGCGGTAGCCTTTTCAAGCGATCGAGCATCTTCGGAGCCCAGGTATTCAGAATGGCAAGATCGGGACTTACGAGGGAATAAATGTAGAGGGCTTTCGAACTTCGACCTCCTACTCGGATATCCTGTACAGGCTGGAGGAAAAGTGTGACTCCGGCCAGTTTTGCAGATTTCGCCCGAAGCCGCGCAATGACCCTGGTAATTTCGTCGCGTTGTGCGCGAGGTTTAAGCGTGATATAAAGTCGGCCGACATTGCTTTGGCCTCCGCCATTACTACCAATAAAAGAGCCAAGTCCTGCCACTGCGGGATCGTCCTGCACAATCTTCGCTACCGCTTTTTGCTTTTCAACCATCGCATCAAAGGAAATGTCCTGTGCGGCCTCCGCGATGCCGGAAAGCATTCCCGTATCCTGAAGCGGAAAAAATCCTTTGGGAACCTGAGTATACAACCATATTGTCATGACAATAGTTGCGAGTGTTACGAAGAGCATCAAAAAGGAATGCTTTAAAACCCATTTCAGCGAATCGGCATACACTTTAATAATTCCGTTAAGAAAATTTTCTGATTTTTTATAAAACCAGCCATCTCGCGAGGCCTCGCTCTCATGGCGTAGAAACAACGAGCTCATCATCGGCGTCAATGTCAGGGAGACGACTGCTGATACGATAATCGCGATACTGAGCGTCACGGCAAATTCATGAAACAGTCGGCCTACCAGTCCCCCCATTAAAAGAAGCGGAATAAAAACGGCGATAAGCGAAAGACTGATCGAGATGACCGTAAACCCGACTTGCTTTGCGCCTTTCAGCGATGCTTCGAACGGAGAATATCCCTCCTCCACATAACGCACGATATTTTCGATGACCACAATCGCGTCATCCACCACAAATCCCACGGAAATCGTAAGAGCCATCAGCGAAATATTATCGAGGCTGAAATTCAACAGATACATCAATCCGAATGCCGCAGCCAGCGACAGTGGCACCGTGACACTCGCAATGAAAGTGGGCCAGAATCGCTTTAAAAAGATAAAGCAAACCATGATCACAAGGCAGATACTTATAAATAAGCTGAACTGCACCTCTCTCACCGATGAGCGGATGGTAATGGTGCGATCGGATAGAATGGAAATCTTGACGGCAGGAGGCAGCCATCGCCGCATCTGAGGGATGGCCGCCTTAATTTGATCAACCGTTTCGATGATATTCGCATCATTCTGTTTTCTTACGATGAGCAGCACTGCGCGTTTGTCATTATACCAGCCAGCGAGGCGGACATTCTCATTGGCATCGACTACGGTGCCCACGGCGCTGAGTGGTACGGGGGTTCCATTTTTTTCAGTGACGATAAGATTTTTGTAATCCTCAGCGTTCATCAACTGGTCGTTGCTGTTGATGGCAAAGCTGAGTCCGCTTCCGTCGAGACTACCTTTTGGAAGATTAGCATTGGAGGCGGTAATAGCCGTCCGCACATCATCCATGGTCAAGCCCATGGATGCCAGCGCCGCAGGATTTACCTGCACCCGTACGGCGGATTTTGCCCCGCCTCCGATGTCAACCTGGCTTACGCCGGGGATTTGCGAAATTTTTGGCGCAAGAATTTGATAACCAAAGTTGTAAAGTTGAGAGAGTCGGTAGGTGTCGGATGTCAATGCAAGCACCAGTACCGGAGAGTCATTTGGGTTTGCCTTTTTGTAACTGGGTGGTTGAGGGAGATCGGGAGGTAGTTCGTTCGCGGAGGCATTGATCGCCGCCTGCACATCACGTGCTGCGCCGTCAATACTTCGATTAAGGTCAAACTGAAGAACGATTGTGACTCCCCCGAGCGCGCTGGTAGAGGTGATTTCCGTGACGCCCGCAATCGCGCCGAAGCGCCGTTCGAGAGGGGCGGCAAGTGAAGTGGCGACGGTTTCGGGATCTGCGCCCGGAAGGGCCGCGTTTACAAAAATCGTGGGAAATTCAACATTCGGTAAAGGGGCGACCGGCAGAAAATAGTAAGCGGCACAGCCCAGAATCAGTATCCCCACCGCCAGTAGGGAAGTTGCGATAGGGCGGCGGATAAATGGTTCAGAAACATTCATCGGGAAAAATTCCTGCCGTCATTTGCTTTTAAGGCGCGACCATCCTGGTGCGGTCGGGTAAATTTTGCGGAGCCCGGCGTTTTGCAAACCAGGTGCTTAATTGATCAAGGTAGAGATAAATAACCGGCGTTGTATAAAGCGTCAGTAACTGCGAGAGCAGCAAGCCGCCGACGATCGTGATACCGAGAGGCTTGCGGAGTTCTGATCCCGTGCCGGATTGCAGTGCAAGTGGAAGCGCGCCAAGAAGCGCGGCCATGGTCGTCATCATGATTGGGCGAAATCGTAACAGACAGGCTTCGTAAATTGCTTTTTCCGGCGACTCCCCGCGCTCACGTTGTGCCTCCAGGGCAAAATCGATCATCATGATGGCGTTCTTTTTAACGATACCGATTAGAAGAACGACGCCAATCAGCGCAATCAGGGAGAAATCCATTTGAAAAAGAAGAAGCGCAAGCAATGCTCCCACACCCGCAGAAGGAAGTGTGGAAAGAATCGTGATAGGGTGAATGTAGCTCTCGTAGAGTACTCCCAGCACGATGTAAATTACCACGAGGGCCGCGAGAATGAGGTATGGCTCGGACGCGAGCGAGGATTGAAATTCTGCGGCTGCGCCTGAGAAAGTAGTCGCGATGGTGGCAGGAAACTCGATTTCCTTTTGCGCTTTCTCGACGGCTTTGACGGCTGCGCCAAGTGAGGTGCCGGGATGTAGATTGAAGGAAAGTGCAATCGCCGGGAATTGATTTTCATGAGAAATCGCCAATGGAGCATTTATCGTATGCATGGTCGCAAAGGTGGACAAGGGAACCGGTTGTCCGGTCGTGGATTTTACATAAATTTTATCCAGCGCATCGGGTGAATCCCGGAACTGGGGAGCCGCTTCCAGAATAACTCGAAATTGATTCAATTGCGTAAAAATCGTGGAAATCTGCCGCTGACCAAAGCAATCATACAACGCATTATCTATGGCTGTAGTCTGTACATTCATGCGTGAAGCTTTTTGGCGGTCAACGTCGATGACAACTTGCAGCCCGGCAGACTGTTGATCGCTGGCGACATCCGTCAACTCGGGAAGTTCCCTTAACCTGGCAAGTAATTTTGGCGCATATTCTCTTAACTCATCCTGATTTGCATCCTGCAGGATGTATTGAAACTGTGTGCGGCTGATGCGTGTGTCGATTTGAAGATCCTGTACCGCCTGCATAAAGATGGCGATTCCCGGCACTCGGTTTGTTTCCGAGCGCAGTCTTGTGATGATTTGCTCCGCATTCGCATGCCTGTCTTTTCTCGGTTTAAGAATAATATAAATGCGTCCCGAGTTTACGGTCGGGTTTACCGTGCCTGCGCCTACAAACGCTGCCACATTTTCCACATCGGGATCTTTACGGATGATCGTCGTGATTTTCTTTTGCTTTTCCACCATGGACTGAAAGGAAATATTCTGCGCCGCATCCGTCACGCCGAGGATAAGGCCCGTGTCCTGCTGAGGCAGTAGACCTTTGGGAATAACGATGTAGAGAAGAATGGTCGCTACGAGAGTGGCAATTCCCGAAAGCAGGGTAATGAAGCGATGACTAAGTACCCATTTTACACCTTTTTCATAGCCACCAAGAATCCAATTGAAGAAGTTTTCGCTCCATTGGTAGAAGCGACCTTCTTCTTTTTCTCCATGTTTTATCGGGCGCAGGAATTTTGCGCACATCATCGGCGTAAGAGTCAGGGAGACAATCGCTGAAACAATGACTGCCGCGCTAAGCGTGATTGCGAATTCATGAAACAGGCGCCCGACGATACCTTTCATGAAGAGCAGCGGAATAAACACCGCAATCAACGAAATGGTCAGCGAAACAATGGTAAAACCAATCTGTCGCGCACCTTCCAATGCGGCTTCGAGGACTCCTTTGCCTTCCTCCAGATAACGAAAAATATTTTCGATCATCACGATGGCGTCATCCACCACGAATCCTGTTGCGATGGTCAGCGCCATCAGAGTGAGATTATTCAGACTGAATCCCGCCAGATATATGATCCCGAAGGTTCCGATAAGTGATAAAGGCAGCGCGACACTTGGGATAATCGTCGCCCAGAATTTTCGCAGAAAAAGAAAAATGACAAGAATGACCAGAACGATGGTAAGGACGAGCGTGAATTCCACGTCCTCCACGGAAGCTCGGATCGTTTGCGTGCGATCGATCAGGATATTGACTTTCACCGCAGGCGGCAGCGCTGCCGTGAGTTGAGGAAGAAGTTTTTTAATTCGGTCAACCGTCTGAATGATGTTCGCTCCCGGTTGGCGTTGGATATCCACAAGCACCGCAGGTTTATCGCCCACCCACGCGGCAAGCTGGTCGTTTTCAACACTGTCAATCACACGTGCGACATCCTGCAATCTCACGGGAGTGCCATTATGGCTTGCTACAATGATAGGCTTATAATCGTCTGCTTTGAAAATCTGGTCATTGGAACCAATGATGTAACTTTGATGTGCACCATCGAAACTTCCCTTTGGCGCATTGACATTTGCCGCCTCGATCGCGGTACGGATATCATCCGGGCCAAGTCCAAGCGAGGCGAGAGAGGTTGGGTTGAACTGGATGCGGACCGCGGGTTTTTGATTTCCCTGAATACTGACAAGACCCACTCCCGTGACCTGGCTTAATTTTTGTGCGAGCAATGTATCGGACAAATCATTTACACGATCCATGGGGAGCGAGTCTGAAGTTACCGCGAGTGTCAGGATCGGAGTATCAGCAGGGTTGACCTTGTTATAGGTCGGTGGATTGGGAAGATCCGGCGGCAAAAACCCATGTGCGACATTGATCGCCGCCTGCACATCCTGGGATGCCACGTCGATGTCGCGACCCAAACTAAATTGCAACGTAATGGCGCTTACGCCAAAGGAACTCGAGGAACTCATCGTCACGAGTCCGCTGATTTGCCCGAGCTGACGTTCGAGCGGGCTGGTCACGGACGACGCCATGACCTCCGCGCTGGCACCGGGGTATCGCGTCACCACCTGAATGGTGGGAAAATCAATAGTTGGCAGCGACGAGATGGGCAGCAGGAAAAACCCAAGTGCGCCCAGAAGTACTACGCCCACCATCAAAAGTGAGGTGGCAACGGGGCGCCGGATAAATGGCTCGGAAATATTCACAAAAGCAAAGCCTGCGAATTAGCTTTTTGTTTTCCTGACATCCTTGCTGACAGACACTTTTGACGACTGCTCATTGGTGGAGCCCAGGGTTCGATTTGTGGCGGCGCCGAGTTGGGGAATTTCTTCGATCTTTGATCCGGGCTGAAGTTTGTACTGTCCGTCCACCACAATACGTTCGTTGGCGGCAAGTCCTTCTTCGATCAACGCCATATTATTTTCCGAAGGGCCCACTTTTATTTTTCGCAACTCCGCCGTGTTATTTTTATCCACGATATAGGCAAAGGTGCCATCGGGGCCTCGCTGTACCGCCGAAACAGGTACCACCAGACTATCCTTGAGGATCTTCACGAGCAGCCGCGCGTTAACAAACTGCCCGGGCCAGAGGCGCAGGTCATTATTTGGAAAAGTAGCCTTTAATTTGATCGTTCCGGTTGTTTGGTCGATTTGGTTATCGATCACAGCAACGACACCCTCTCCCATGGGATGCGTATTATCGCGCTCAAACGCATATACTTTCAAGGGGGCTGAAGTGCTGTTTTTTTGGACCTCCGAAAGGTTTTGCTCGGGTAGTGTAAAAACCACCGTAATGGGTTGAAGCTGCGTAATGGTCAGCAATCCCGTGGTATCCGTGGCCCGGATCATATTACCTTCATCCACTTGGCGAATTCCCACACGGCCACTGATCGGTGCGGTAATTTGAGTATAGCTTAGCTGTGTTTGCGCATTGCTGACGGCGGCCTGGTCTCCCTTGACGGTTGCCGCCAGTTGATCGACCAGATACTTCTGAGTATCGTAGGTTTGTTGATCGATGACGCTTTTACCCATCAAGGAGGTGTCCCGGGCCAGCGTCACTTTTGCGTTATTTAATTGCGCCTCATCCTGTGCCTGCTTGGCGATCATCTGGTCAAGTTGCGCCTGGAAAGGACGAGGATCGATCACGGCCAGCAGATCGTCTTTCTTTACATCCTGTCCCTCCGTGAAAAGAACTTTTTGCAATTCTCCGTCGATCCGCGCTCGTACGACTACAGAGTTAAATGCCTGCACCGTGCCGATGCCTTCATCAAAAACGGGAAAATCTTTTTTCTCCACCGTTCCGATGACTACGGCGATCGGTCGATTTGCATCGTCACCATGACGACCGGAGTGAGACGTTCCGGAGGAAGCTTCAGACTTCGAGGATCGGGTCGCGAAAAATAGAGCAATAGCAATACCTGCTACTCCGAGGAGAACTAAAATATTGCGTGAATTTTTCATCTTAAATAAGCGCTCTTAAATACGTCAGGACGGGATAAAACACCATTTTCCGCTAAAAGTTGCTGTCTTAACTGGATTATTTGCAAAGCCTTACTTTCCGCGTTCGAAAGTATACAGTAAATCCACCCCCTCACAAATAAGATTATGGCAGTTGTTCTAATGAGAAGCGGCCTCTGTGCATAAACCTCCAGAGTGGAGGGAGCAAAAAGAGCGATATAAGACCGTCCAGAAGCAGTCCAACTGCACAAGTTTCTCCCAGGCTGGATAAACCATGGTTATTTGCCCAGCTCAGGGTGCCAAACCCCACTGCCGCCGAAGTCGAGCAAAGCGTGATCACCGTACCGAGCGCACGGTAGGTATGCGAAATATCCCCTCCACTTCGCCGTAAATCGAGCACCAGCAAAATACTGTAGTCGATACCTGTTCCCAAAAGCAGTAGCACCGCAGCGAGATTAAAGAGATTCCACTGAATATCCAGCAGGCGCATCGCTCCGAGAAGGGACAGAAATACGAGCCCCATTGTTGCGGCGAGTAGCGAGACATCGAGCAGACTCCGAAAGCCGATCAGCAAAAGGAAAACAAGCACGACCACTAATCCGATTATAAGATGGGTAAACTCTGTCGGGATGACGCGTTTCAACTCACGCCCAAGCTGATCCCAGCTTGTCAGGTAAATGCCTTCTCCTTCGACCTGTGCGGTTAGGGCATCTTCGTGACCTTTCACGGGCTCCACCATTCCCATGGCGACAAAATGACCGTCTTTGTGACTCGCAAGGCGGCGCAGTATCCACCGGCTTGTTTCATTTTGCGGCCAGATGGGAAGGCTGTTTTGCGACCACGTTTTCCAGTAGTTAAAAGCGCTCCCGGTAACTTCAAACGCCTTGTCCGTAAAGCCGCTGTCGATGAGTGTTTGCTTAAGTCGTGGCGCGGAATTTGTAAGTGCGGCCAGCTCGCCGATATTTTCTTTTTGATGGGACGCGCTTGGCCAAAGCGTAAGCGGAGTGCGAAACATTTTGACCTCACCGCTTACCACACCCTGCGTCAATTTTTGTTCGGCCTCCTCCAGTCGCGTATGCACTTCCTCCTCCGTCGCGCCGGTGACTACGAGGCTGAGAAAGGCCTCATCATTGGTCAGCTTTGCATAAATTTTATCGAGCGTATCATAGGCTTCGCTGGTGCGTGGACGCAGGGGACGCACGGAAACGTCAAAGTCAGGAAGTCCTTTCGTGACAAGCTCAGCCAGTAGTATTGCGACGATGAGCAGAGTGATGCCCACGCCTATTTTTCGAAATTTTTGCGAATCGAAAAGCTGCTCGATCCATCCGCTTTCGGGCGGTTGTGCTTCATTTCTGCGCCAACGCATGCAAAGCGGGGCGAAAATCGTCAACATCACCGTGGCTCCCACAAGAACACCGATTCCGACCAGGTTTCCCAGTTGGGAAAGTCCGGGAAGACTACTCATGTTCAACGTAAAAAATGCGGCCGCAGTCGTCCCTGCGGTCCACAAAATATTTTGCAAACAATTCCACTGCAGCTCGCGCACGCTGCCATTATGGCGAAGAGATTTTTGATAGATCAGGTATCCGTAATCCACGCTTAGCCCGATCATGATTGACGAAAACCCAACACCGATCACCGTCAGATTTTTGAGCACTAGTCCTGCGATGGCCAGCGAGATGGTAAAAACGATGAGCAACATCGCGACCAGATACAACAGTGGCTTTTCCTTCCGGTAACAGAGCCAAAAAATGAGCGCTATCACGAAAATCGTGACGACTCCCGATGACTTCATATCCCACTCCATGGCCGAGGAAATTTCCGCGATAAATGCCGGTTCTCCGGTGAAGCCCGTCACCACATTTTTTCCGATACTCCATGCGGCTACGATTTGCCGGATTTCTTTTATCCATAGAATCGTTTCTTTATAGTTACGAAGTGCAGGGGCAGCCTCGACATATAATACGCGGAGCTTTCCATCCCCGGAGGCAAACTCGGACTGCATGCCCGAGGAGAAAAGTCCGGCAGAGAGAAGCGGTTTGGTAAGGCCGTAGGGATCGCAACTTAAAAACTGCCCTTCCTGCATGGAAACCGAGCGGTTCAGTCTGGAAAAAGTCGCTTTGGCAACTGCAGGAGCTTTTTCGGGACTCAGGTTTTCGACAAGGGTATGAATTTTTTCGTGCGGCTGATTCAGCAGAAAGTAGGCGAGGAGTTCGGTTAATTCTGCGGGCTTTTTTTCCCAGAGCGGGGCATCGGTAACGCGCTTTATGAGGGCAGGATGCGTGCGTAGTAATTCCGCAAGGGAAGTCGCATTTTCCTCCGCCTTATCTGGATCATCCGCTTCCACAGTGATCAGCAGTTCATTGGATTGAGAGAAATTGTTTAGAAAAAGGGAAAGCCCGGCCGTCTGCTTTAAGCTGGGGGGGAGGAGCTTCAGGATATCGATATTCAGGCTGATGCGTGACAGCCCGGTAATAACAACGGCGGTCGCCACTACCGCCAGAAGCACTATGAAAATCTTTCGCATGGCTGGAAATCTAACTCCGATATGCTCGGCAGAGTGTCCATTCTATTCTGAGTTCATTTGATTTTGAAACCTGAAAACTTGGGCTGGGAACCGGCGCCCGGCTCTGATACGGTGCGGCCTTTCCAAATATGCCTCTTACTCTTCTTCAAATTATCATCCTGGGTCTCGTACAGGGAGCCGCGGAGTTATTGCCCGTATCAAGTTCTGCACACGTCATCGTGGCGGAGAAGCTCATGCGTCTCGATCCTTCGAGTCCGGAGATGACTTTCCTGCTCGTGATGTTGCACACCGGCACGATGTTTGCCGTGATCGTTTATTTCTGGAAAGCCTGGCGCGAAAGTTATTTCTCCAGTGCCGAAGGATTTAAAAATATCTTCAAAACTGTTGTGGTGGCGACAGGTTTCACGCTGGCGCTTGGCTTTGTGCTGAAGAAAATTATTGAAAAAATATTATCCCACGGTGGAAGTAAAGGAGAGGTGGAACAGTTGTTTTCCCGGTTGCCGCTTATCGCTGCCGCTCTCGCGGCAGTGGGTGTGCTGATTATTATATCCGCGATGCGGGTAAAAAATAGGTCTGCGGGAAAATCCTCTGTTACTTTGTTTGATTCTATTTGCATCGGCATCATGCAGGCGATCTGCCTTCCGTTTCGTGGATTTTCCCGTTCCGGTGCCACGATTTCCACAGGACTTTTGCTGGGTATTTCCAGGCGTGCCGCCGAGGAGTTCAGCTTTGCGCTGGCAGTTGTATTGACTCCTGCGGCCATCGCGCACGAAGGGCTGCGTTTAATCAAAGCGCACGTGCACATAAGTGGTCCGGGTGGACTGGCACCGCTTTTTCTTCCCGGTTTGCTGGGAATGATTTGTAGTTTTGTCTCCGGTCTTGTTGCCTTATGGTTGCTCTCCAGCTGGCTGGAAAAAGGACGCTGGGGATTCTTTGGCTACTATTGCATTATTGCCGCTGGCGTAGTATTTTGGCTGGCTAAAATGGGTTACTAAACAAAGGTCTGTCTTTCCCATGCAAAGACTCGTCTTGTTTTGCTTATTGGTTCTGAGCGCCACATCTTCCATGGCGGCGTGGAAAATTGACGCGCATTCCCGGAAAGCGGAATTTCCGCATGAAGCGCGCTTTATCGAAATCTCTTTCCTTAACGGCAGCAAGGTCGCACAGGCGCATGTCTTTATTTTTCCTCAGAAATACTACCGCTTTGCCATGGTGGATAATCCCACGAAGGATTTGTCGTTAGATGCGGCCATGCTCGCTTCCGGCGCGATCGCCGGAGTAAACGGTGGCTATTTTCAAACAGATTTTTCACCGATGGGACTGCGCATTTCAGAGGGCAAGATGCTTAATTCGATTTTAAGGGCAAAGTTGCTTTCGGGCATCCTGGTGGCTTCTACTTCAGGAAAGCCGGAAATCATTCCCAGCACGGCTTTTTCAAGTGAGAGCAATCTTAAGACGGCGATTCAGTGTGGGCCGAATATCATGCGCGCCGGAAAGCCTGTGGCGGGTTTAAATGCCGTGCGTCCTGCGCGAAGGACGATTGTCGCAACCGATGGGAAGGGCCTCTGGGCCTTGATTATCTTATCGCCGGTGACCTTGGCAGACAGCGCTGAGATGCTTGCGCTTCCAAATGTCCTTGGGAACACGTCTATAATGACTGCTTTGAACCTGGACGGTGGATCGTCCACCAGCATGTGGGTCAAGACTTCACCGACGCCCTTTTATTTGCCCTCCTATGCAACAGTCAGGGATTATCTGACGGTATTGCCGATAGGTCATTAACCAACCTGCGGTAATGGCAAATATTTTTGCTTCAAACGGCCTCGGATATTTTTCCTAAAACGGTGATTTCTCTGGCGGTACCCCGTATCGCGGTCTTAAAGTATAATTATGCAAATTCATTTAAGTCCTCGTCACCTTCGGTTAACCGCCGCACTGCATACATATGTTGCGGGGAAGATCGAGCATTTAGAGGATCAAACCGATGAAATCGTGGCAGCGCATGTCGTGTTGCTTCACGATGAGACAAAAACCAAAAAATACACGGTCAAGGTGCATCTTGCCGTCCCAGGTCCTGATGTTCATGCAGAAGATGCCGAGCAGGATCTCTACGTGGCAATTGATAAGGTAGTCGATAAACTTCACCAGCTTTTACGCAAGCGTAAGACCAAACGGAATCTCAATAAACGCCATCGCCTTCAGGTTCGCACTGAACGCCAGAAGCTTGGCCGTTAATTATTAGTTCTCCTTTCGCCTCAACCGATGGAAACTGAATACAAGGTCAAACTCGATGTCTTCGAGGGGCCTCTGGATCTCCTGCTTTATCTCATCAAGCGGGATGAAGTGGATATTTACGAAATCTCCATCGAGCGCATTACGCGCCAGTACATGGAGTATCTGGATGCTTTCCAGATGCTCAATATCGAACTCGCCGGCGAGTTTATCGTCATGGCGGCGAATCTTCTTTATATTAAAAGCCGCACGCTGCTCCCCGTGGATCAGCAGATGCCGGATGAAGAAGTCGAAGAGGATGATCCCCGCTGGGAACTGATTCGTCAGCTTATTGAGTATAAAAAATTCAAGGAAGCCGCCGAACGCCTTCGCACGCGGGAAGCCCTTTCCGAAAATCTCGTGGGTCGCGCACCGACTGCCCCTGAAATGGAACCGGATGCCGCGCTCATGGTTGGCGAAGTAGGGATTTTTGACCTCATTCGCGCTTTTCAAAAAATTCTCAAGCGTCTGGAGACCAAGCCGGAGGATCTGCGGGAGATCTTTGAGGAAAACTACACGGTTGCTGATAAGATGGATTACGTCCTTCGGGTTGCTACCCCGGGCGTTAGTATCCGGTTTGAGGAGCTATTCGCTGAGGCCGCCTCGCGGACAGAGATCGTGGTTACCTTCCTTGCCCTGTTGGAGCTGATCCGCCTTAAGCAACTGCGCATTGCTCAGGAAGAGGTCTTTGGGGAAATTCTGGTGACGCGGGTTGAGGATCAGTGACAAAAGGCCCTCTTTAGCCCATTAATTCTGTCAATTCTGTAAATTCTGTCTAAAAAGACCCTATTCTATGGTCAGTTTGAAACAAATCCTTGAGTCAATCCTGTTTTGCTCAAATAAGCCTCTGCCGATAAAGGCAATCCAGGCCGTTTTTAAGTCTACGGCTGAGGCTGCAAAGGAAGAGGATACCGCGCCTGCCGAATTTGCGAAGGTCAAGGAACCACAGCTCATCGAAACGCTGGAAGCCCTTCAAAAGGAATATGCCGAAAGCGAACGCGGCATTACCTTAATGGAAAATGCCGGAGGCTGGCAGCTTGTCACCCATCCCGAATGCGGCCCATGGGCGCGTCAGCTTTTCCCGGAGTTAAAGCCCGCTCGCTTGAGTGGGCCCGCTTTGGAGACCTTGGCGATTATCGCTTACCGTCAGCCCATTACTCGCGCCGATCTCGAAGCCGTTCGTGGCGTCGCGGTCGATGGTGTCATGCAGACGCTGCTGGATCGTGGTCTGGTTAAAATTTCAGGTCGTGCGGAAGTTCCCGGACGTCCGTTGCTTTACGAAACCACGCAATTTTTCATGGAGCATTTCAATCTTCGAAATCTGGATGAGTTGCCGGATGCGCACGAGTTGCGCACCATTCCATTACCAAAGGCTCCTGTTGTCGGAGAAAATGGCGAAGTTGTTGCCACGGAAGAGCCGCATCAGCCTCATCTTTTGGAAGGTGAAGACGCCACACCGCCGGAAACCTCCGAAGAAGCCGCAACGGAACGCGAGCATCACGCGCATGAAGAGCCAGCAGCAGCAGAGGCAGAAGCCACGGAACCTGTGGAGGAAACTCCAGAAGCCTCCGAACTCTCCGAGTCGGAGGAGTTGCCTGATGATTCTCCCGAAGCACCTGAAGAGGTAGCTGAGGAAGAAGAGACATCCAAAAAAACTGATGAGTGATCTCACGGAGTTGCGACGAAAGATTGATGAGATCGACAGCACGTTGATCGATCTTCTCAATCAACGCGCAGCCCTCGCTCTGGAAGTCGGTAAAATCAAGCAAACCACCGGTGTGCCCGTATACGCCCCGGCGCGTGAAGATCAGCTTTTGCGGGGACTGGTGAAAAAAAACAAAGGCCCGCTTACTCCCGAGGCGATCCACGCCATTTACCGGGAAATCATGTCTGCTTCGCTTTCTCTGGAAACCGATCTGGTCATTGCCTGTCTTGGACCGGAAACGGGGATTACCCGCCAGGCCGCGCAGCAAAAATTCGGCTCCAGCGTCCGTTATGTTTTTCTCCCGGAGATTTCAGATGTCCTGACAAGCGTTGAGAAATCGAAGGCGCATTATGCCGTTGTTCCTATCGAGACTTCGCTTGAGAAACCTGTCCGTTCGACTCTCGACAGCTTGCTCGAGCAGAAGCTTTTCATTGTGGCCCAGGTTCTGCTGAGGAATTCCGCCGATGGCAAACCTGCCGGACGCTTCTTTATCGTGGGTCGCAAGTTGAACCCACCATCAGAGAGTGATCAGACCAGTCTTTGCATCCGCCTGCATAATCAACCCGGGGCTCTTGTTTCGGCGCTGGCTCCGCTTTCCGATTCCGGCATCAATCTCGTCCAGATTCTAAGTTGGCAGGATGATACCGGAAAACCTGCCGAATGTTTCTATCTCGAAATTCAGGGCCACGCAGAAGATTCAGCCATCCATAAGACGATTGAGACGCTTCGCGTCCGGTGCGACTTTTTAAAGGTGCTCGGAAGCTATCCGAAGGCCTAGCCTCGGAAGCTCATCACCCACTGGTAATTTTTTCCAGTATCTGGTCTATTGGTTTTAGTCATGCTTGAGGCCCCGATAGGAACGATCACTTTTCTCTTCACGGATATCGTGGGGAGCACCAAGCTTTGGGAGCGCCATCCCACTCGCATGGGTGCGGTGATTGCGCAGCATGATGCGCTCATGCGGGCGATTTTTGCTACGTGGAATGGCTACGTTTTTAAAACCGTGGGCGATTCATTCTGCGTCGCATTTGAAACCGTGCGCGACGCCGTTTTTGCCGCAAGGGAATTGCAGCGTATTCTCGAAGCCGAAGATTGGGGAGAGATTGAAGTCCTCAAAGTTCGCATGGGTATTCATACGGGCGCAGCGGAACTTCGCGATAATGATTATTTCGGCGGCACCCTAAATCGCGTGGCGCGTATCGAATCCGCTGCTCATGGCGGGCAGATCATACTTTCGCAGATTGCCATGGAACTTGTCAGCGATGAAGACATGGACGGCATGCGATTCAAATCGCTTGGCGAGCATCGACTGCGAAATCTTGAGCGCCCCGAACATTTGTTCCAGGTTCTTTCGGAAGGTTTAGTTCCGGATTTTCCGCCACCGCGCAGCATGGAGGTCCTGCCGAACAATCTTCCTGTGCAGACTACGAGTTTCATCGGGCGCGAGCAGGAGCTCGAAGGTATTCGGCGGGCGCTGGAGGGAACACATCTCCTTACCTTGACAGGTACCGGTGGCACCGGTAAGACGCGACTTGCGCTGGAAGTTGCTGCTTCCATGATCACGGAGTTTCGCGACGGTGTTTGGCTTGTCGAGCTTGCGCCTATTACGGATGCATCCCGTATTCCCGAAGTCGTTGCCAGCACTATCGGCGTGCGTGAAGAGCCGGGGCTTACGCTTCAGGAAACGCTCGTCAGCTTTTTCCGCAGCAAAGACATTCTTGTCATTCTCGATAATTGCGAACACCTCCTGCCGCAATGCGCGATCTGGGCCGCAGAGTGGCTTCGCAATAGTCCTCAGCTAAAAATTCTGGCAGCCAGTCGGCACTCATTGGGTGTTTCCGGAGAAACGACTTTCCCTGTGCCGCCTTTAAAAATTCTCGATGTACGCCTGCATGATTTTGTAGGCGACGACATTGCGGAACGCCTTTCTCAATACGATGCGGTCAAGCTCTTCATTGCACGCGCGGTTACGGTAAATCCCGGCTTTCAGGTTACGAATGCAAATGCTCCTGCGGTCGCTGAGATCTGTATGCGTCTGGATGGTATTCCTTTAGCCATTGAACTTGCCGCCGCTCGCATTCGTCTGCTCTCACCGGAGCAGATCGCCGACCGTCTTGGAGATCAATTCCGGCTTTTACGCGGCGGAAATCGCGGCGGTCTTCCGCATCAGCAGACTCTTCAGGCCCTTATCGACTGGAGTTATGATCTTCTTTCGGAAACCGAACGTATTCTGTTCCGGCGTCTGGGAGTTTTTGTCGTGGGCCGTAATCTCGAAGCGGTGGAAGTTATTTGTGTGGGAGGTGGAGTGGATGAACTTGATGTTCTCGATCTTCTTCAGCAACTCGTGGATAAGTCTCTCGTCAATGTGGAGTATGATGCGGGACAAAATCCCCGTTACACGCTTACCGAGTCCGTCTGGCAGTACGCACGTCAGAAGCTGGACGCTTCCGGAGAAGGCGATGTCATTCGCAATCGTCATCTTGATTACTTTCTTGAGCTTAGTGAAAAGTATGCCCCGCTTTTAGAAGGTCCGAATCAAAAGGAATATCTCGATCGTGTGACCTATGATCGCTTTAACTTCCGGTTCGCCGGGGAGTGGTCGCTTAAAAGCGAACGTATTGAAGACGGGTTTCGTCTGCTCGCTGCGCTGCATCGCCTGGTGGAGGTTCGTGGAAATATCGAGCTTATCCAAAAGCTGATGGAGTCTCTGCTTGCGCATCCTGCCGGGCAGTTGCCCACGCTTTATCGCGCTCGTGCGCTTGAAGTAGCTGGCCGTCTTTCCTGGGCTCAGGATCATTATGCTACAGCCCGTAAATACTATATAGAGGCCAAAGAGCTTTACGAGTCTCTCAAGGAAGTGAAACTCGCAGCCGTTACCGATGTTTTTTTGGCTTTCATTGATCGTGGCGATGAGGATTTCGACACTGCGGAAACACGTTTCAAGCAATCGCTCGAAGTTGGTGAAAAATTCCACATGGATAAATTGCGAGCCATCGCATTAAGCGGGCTTGGCGGCATAGCCAATGATCGCGGTGATGCCAAAGCGGGGCTGCAAATGAAAGAGGAAAGCCTCGCCATCTATCGCAAGCTCGGGGATCAGTGGATTATGGGTTATATCCTCTGGGGTGTTGCCAGGTCATCGCTTGCGGTGGGAAATGTAGAGCATGCGGTGGAAGCAGCTACGGAGTGGGCGCTTATCACTCAGAATTTTGGCAATAAGTGGTCGATTCCTCATGTGGCGGAAATTTTCGCGGTCATTGCGCTTGCTCAGAAAAAATTCGAGCGTGCCTCGACTCTTTTTGGGGCCGCAGAAGCGTTGCGCACTCGATATGTCACAGTGTTTTCGCCCAGTGAATCGACCGAGTATGACGCGATCATCGCTCAACTCCGCGCCTCCATGGAGCCGGAAAAGCTTAATGAGGCATGGCAATCCGGGCGTGAGCTTTCGCCAGCCGCCACCTTTGAACTGGCGGTACAAAACGACGCGAAGTGATCGTTTGATCACTCCGCGTTCGCTAAAAAACTTCTTTTAGATGTGAATCGCTTTTCCGTAAGCCTGTTCGACGGCTTCGTGAATCGCTTCGGTCAATGTCGGATGCGCATGGATCGTTTGTGCGATCTCGTCATGCGTGGCTTCGAGCGTAATCGCCAAGCCCATCTCAGCGATCATCTCGGTCGCTTCAGGCCCAATGATATGCGCGCCGAGAACTTCGCCGTGTTCATCGCCTAAGATCAATTTCACAAAGCCTTCCATTTCGCCGATGGCGCGCGCCTTGCCGCTTGCGAGGAACGGGAATTTTCCGACTTTGTATTTGATGCCCTTTTCCTTCGCCGCGCGTTCGGTGAGACCGACGCTCGCGACCTGAGGCTGGCAATAGGTGCAACCGGGGAAAGTCGAAACCTTCTTTGGTTTTGCTCCGGGAACAAACATGCCTTCAACAGCCTGAATAGCTTCGTAACTTGCAACGTGCGCGAGCCATGGTGGCCCAATGATGTCGCCCGCTGCGTAAACACCTTTCACACTGGTTTCATAGCGGTCATTCGTTTTGATCGATCCGCGATCCAGTTCAAGTTTCAGTCCACCGGGTAGTACGGGCACGACGCCGATGGCGACAAGACAAACATCCGCTTCAATCGTTTCGTTCTTTTTGCCTTCGACGGTGATTTTGACACCCTTGTCTGTAGCTTCTGCGGCTGTAACTTTGGTGCCTGTCAGGAGCGTGATGCCCTGTTTTGTAAAAGATTTTTCCAGTGTCTGGGAAACTTCCGTGTCTTCGACGGGAAGGATATTCGGCAGCATTTCGACAACCGTTACTTTCGTGCCGAAAGCATTAAAGAAATAAGCGAACTCGACGCCGATTGCGCCGGCACCGATCACGATGAGGCTCTTGGGTTGCTGATGAATCACCATCGCTTCCTTGCTGCTGATGACAGTCGTTCCATTAAAGGGAAGATTCGGCATCGGGCGGCTTAGGCATCCGGTGGAAACAAGAATGTTTTTGCCTTCGATTGTCTGTTTCTTGCCGTCTTTGTCGGTGACTTCAACAGTTCCGGCCTTTACGACGGTGGCTTCGCCGAGCACGTAATCGACTTTGTTTTTCTTAAAGAGAAATTCGATGCCTGCGGCATTTTTGTCAGAAACATTGCGCGAGCGCTGGACGATCTTGTCCCACTCGAAGCTGAGATTATCAAACTTCATGCCAAACTCCGCGGCATGTTTCGACATGATCTGATAAAGCTCTGCATTACGAAGAAGGGACTTCGTCGGGATGCAGCCCCAGTTCAGACAGGTTCCACCGGCGCGTTCTTTTTCCACGCACACGACTTTTTTTCCGAGTTGCGCGGCGCGGATTGCGCCAACGTATCCGGCAGGGCCGCCGCCAATGACAATCAGATCGTAAGACATAAATTTTAAATAAGGTGCAGGTTACGAAACAGGTTAAAATAGCATAGTCGCCGGACTTTCAAGCAGGTGGCGAAGCGTTTTCATGTACTCCGCGCCCACTGCGCCATCCACCACACGGTGATCCGCGCTCAGGGTAATGGACATCGTATGTCCGACTACGATCTTGTCATGTTCTCCGACAACAGGCTTTTTGATAATCGCACCGACCGCGAGGATCAACGCCTGCGGAGGATTGATGATCGCCGCAAAATCCTTGATGCCATAAGCGCCGAGATTGGAAATGGTAAGTGTTCCACCCTGGTATTCCTCGGGTTTCAACTTTTTCCCGCGTGCGCGAACGGCAAAGTCCTTGATCGCCGCGCTGAGATCGCGAAGTGAAAGCGTATCGGCATTTCGTATGACAGGAGTCACCAGACCGTCTTCCACCGCGATGGCGACAGAGATATTGATATCCGTATATTCGAAAACCGAATCACCGGCAAAAGCGGCATTCACTTTTGGATGCGCCTTCGCGGCACGCGCTGCGGCGAGAACGACGAAGTCATTCACAGTGACCTTTTGAAGACTTTTCTCTTCATGAATCACATTGATGTCCTTGCGGAATTGCATCAACGGCTCGGCATTGAGCTCGATTGTGAGATAAAAATGAGGAATCTGCGTCTTGCTTGCATACAAGCGATCCGCGATCACGCGACGCATGCCGCTGAGCGGGATGCGGGTTCCATTACCCGTAGGAACGGGGATGGAAATCGCGGCTGGCGCTGAACCTCCACCTGCAGGAGCATTCAAGACGTCTTTCTGAACAATACGTCCACCGGGGCCACTGCCAGTGATCTTACTGAGATCGACTCCGCGTTTGGCTGCGATCTTTTTTGCAAGCGGGGAAGCTCTGAAGCGTCCACTGGAAATTGCGACAAGCGCGGAAGCGGGAGCCGCCGATTTTTGTGCGGGCGTTGCATCGGCTGCGGGTTTCTTTTCCGCAGGTGCTTCTTTTTTCTGTTCGACAGGCTTGGATTCTCCTTCGCCGAGAACGAATGCCAGCTTTTCTCCGACACCTACCTTCTTGCCTTCCTGGACGTAGATCTGGTCCATCACTCCGTCGTCGAAAGCTTCCATCTCCATCGTGGCCTTGTCGGTTTCGACATCGGCAATAACTTCTCCGGCAGAGACTTTATCTCCGGTTTTTTTGTGCCACTTGACGAGAGTTCCCTCGGTCATCGTGTCACTAAGTTTGGGCATCGTAATGTCCGGCATAAGCAGTGTGATTAAATATTGCAGACGCGCTTCACGGCGCTGATGATTTTTTCGGAGTTTGGAAGGACGGCCTTCTCTAAAATTTCGCTGTAGGGCATCGGAACATCCTCCTGCGTCACGCGAATGATCGGCGAATCCAATTCGTCGAACGCATGATGCTGGATTTGATAAGTAATTTCCGAGCCAATGCCGCAAACCGGACGATCCTGCTCGGCGATGACGACGCGATGTGTTTTCGCAACAGAGGCGAGAATCGTATCCAGATCCAGCGGACGAATGCTGCGCAGGTCGAGCACTTCGGCATTAATGCCTTCGGCGCTAAGTTCTTCTGCGGCCTTCAATGCCATGGGCACCGTCAGCGCGTAACAGATGATCGTGACATCCGAGCCTTCGCGTTTTATCTCGGCGCTTCCGAGCGGGATGAGAAGCTCTACGTCTTCATCTTCGACAGGGCCTTTCAAATTATAATGCATCTCGCATTCGAGAACGAGCACCGGGTTGTTATCGCGAATGGCTGTTTTGAGCAGACCCTTTGCGTCGCGCGGTGTGGCAGGTGTGCAAATTTTCAAGCCGGGGAAATTCGCAAAAAGCGATTCCGTGGCATGCGAGTGCGTTGCGCCAAGCGCATGAGCCGGACCATTCGGGCCGCGGAAAGTCATCGGCACGTGAAGCTGTCCGCCGGACATCGTCAGCATGTTTGGCGCGTTGTTCACGACCTGGTCAAATGCCACCAGCGAGAAGCTGAAGGTCATGAATTCGATGACAGGTCGCAGACCAACCATGGCCGCGCCCACACCCATTCCGGCAAAACCGGCTTCGCTGATCGGGGTATCGATGACACGCTTCGGGCCAAATTTATCCAGCAATCCCTGGCTGACTTTGTAGGCACCGTTATATTCCGCAACTTCCTCACCCATGAGGAATACATTGGGATCGCGCTCCATCTCTTCAGTAAGCGCTTCCGTGAGCGCCTGGCGGTAGGTGATCTCTCTCATTTTACCGTCTCCCCATAATACGTGTAGTTATAAAGCTCATCGAGAGGCGGCTCTTCGCTGGATTCCGCAAAACGCACGCTGTCGACCGCGATCTGTCTCGCCTTTTTGTCGAGTTCATCAAATTTTTCCTGCGTCAGAAGCTTCTCGGTAATCAAATCGTCTTGAAGCTTGGTGATCGGGTCTTGTTCCTTATGCTTTTCCAGTTCCTCGCGTGTGCGATACGTCGCAGGATCGGACATCGAGTGACCACGGTAGCGATAAGTTTCCGCTTCGATAAACCACGGTTGCTTCGTCTTGCGGACATCTTCGACGATTGGCGCAAAGTCCTTCATCAGATTGCGCACGTCCATGCCGTCGATCACCGCGCTCTTCATGCCGTAGCCTTTGGCGCGATCCACGATCTTATCCATAGGGATGGAGCGCTTCACATGCGTGCCCATCGCAAACTGGTTGTTTTCGACAATATAAATAACCGGCAACTCAAAGAGGCCCGCCATATTCAGGGATTCATGAAACGAGCCCTGATTGATCGCGCCGTCTCCGAGATAACAAACCGTCACGCGGTCTTCATCGCGATATTTGGAAGCGAAGGCCATGCCCGCTGCGAGTGGCACGTGGCCGGCGACAATCGCGTGTCCGCCATACATATGCCTTTCAACATCAAAGAAATGCATCGATCCTCCGAGGCCCTTTGAGCAACCCGAGGCTTTACCGAAAAGTTCCGCCATACAGGAGTCGGCGCTGGTTCCGCGAGCGAGGGCATGACCGTGATCGCGGTAGGCCGTGATGATGTAGTCATCGGGACGCAGCACATTGATCGTGCCCACGGCAACGGCCTCCTGACCTATGTAAAGGTGGCAAAATCCCCCGATCTTCTGTTGCTGATACTGTTGCGAGGCCCGTTCCTCGAAGCGCCGGATCAGCAGCATCTGAAAGAGAATATCGATATCGGTATTTTTGGCTTCTTTGCCCATGTTCGTTACATCAAGTAGTCGCGGTGTGTTACGGGATATTTTTCATTCCCGGAAACGGACAAACCTTTATGAAATTGCAGGTTTTGGCAATCAGAAATCTATAGGAGAAAATGCCGCCGTTTACGGGACAAAAATCGGCTTTTCTGGATTTAATCGCGGAATAGGAAAAGCGCGGCTGTCAACGCGGCTCCGATGAGGCAGAGCACCATGGTGCTCGATATAAAATACGGGTAAGCCATTAAGGCGACTCCAATGATGAGCGCCTGCCAGCGTCCAGTCCTTTTCCCATAGACAAAGGCACCCATGCCGATCGCTCCGAAAACAATCGATCCGAAAATATACGCGCCGCTCAAGTTTAGAGATTGAAGATCCATAAGGGTAAAACGGGTGCTCTTTATCAAATCTGACGGCACTTCGAGGTCTCCGCAACTCGGAAAGGCTTGCAAGTCGGCCTTTCTTCAGGCATCCGAAGGGAAGCGAATCTACGATTATTAAGGAAGGAAAAGCTCTTATGATTAAGAAAGCGACTCTTACCATGCTGGCAGCATTGATGCTTGGCGGTTGTATGAATGAACAGGGACATTTTCGTCCGCCAGATCCTCTGGGTCATGCGCTCTTCGATCTCTTTGATCCTCCGAATCGTGCGCCTAAATACGCAGGTACCGGCTATGTGGTGACTTCCAATATGCCACCACCTCAGTCCGAGAGCCGTCCTGCCTCCCCTGGTGGAAATACGGTTTGGGTGGCTGGTTACTGGAGTTGGAACGGTAATAGCTGGGTCTGGGTACCTGGCCAATGGATCGAACCGCCTCATGCCGGAGCTCGTTGGATGGTGCCTCAGTCCTATACGGAAAACGGCCAGCAATACTGGAATCCCGGCTATTGGAGATAAAAAAGAGGCGAAGCCTCCTCTAAACCCGGAAACGGATTTCGCGGATAATTTTATTTCCGAAGCGTAATCGGAATTTCCGGAGAATTTCCGTTTTCCAGGTACGTTCGAGTTCATAGTGGATCGCTGGCTGGGTGACCTGTACGAGGAGGACGCCGTCCACCAATCGATTTGGCTTGGAATGCTTCGCCAGGAAATCGCCCACCACATCCCGCCATGCGGCGAGCACCTCGGCTTCCTTGAGTCGTTCCTCAAGGCCGAACTTCGCCAATGTTTTGCCGATGATATCGGAAACCGCCACCGTACGGTCTTTCGTGGGGCGGTTCAGGGGAAGTCCGCGCCATTCCTCAAGAGCTCTATGGCGAAATTTTGGGTTCATAAAAAAAGCGCCTCATCTTTGCAGAAGAGGCGCTTTGTGAAAAGTTTCGAGATAGCTCCCGGTTGATTTATCCTCCGTCGGCGCCAATGGCCTCTACAGGACAGCCTTCCATGGCTTCTTTGCAAAGGTTTTCTTCTTCAGGCGATTCCGGCTGTTTGTGGACAAAGGAATGTCCGCCGTCGTCATTACGGGTAAAGTTCGCGGGAGCGGTCTCACGGCACAGGTCACAATCGATACATTGGTCGTCCACGTAGAACTTGCCTGTAACATTGTCTGAATATTTATTGTTAACGTCTGCCATAGTTTTATCCTTAGACCGCCGCAACTTACGGACTTGCTGACGGAATTCAATTATTTTCTATACTTAATACTCATTTTGGCACGCTTACATGACACTACAAGAAAAACAATCTGACCCCTCCACGCTCCTTCCCAAAGAGGGAAGACACGTAATTCACACCTTTTACCGTATTGACCACGGTCAATGGGCGCTTCTTGGGGAGGCAGAGCGGCGCAAGGCGAAAACCCGCCTTTCCCAGCTCGTCCAGGAAGCCCGGGCACTTCCCGGCACTCAACTGCTTACTTTCAGCATGGTCAGCGCCAAGGCGGATCTCGGAATCATGCTCCTGACTCCCGATTTGCATGATGCGGATCGAATTTCCAAGCAATTCGCGCTTTCGCTCGGTCCCGATATCCTTGATCCCATTTATAGCTGGTTGTCCATGACCGAGCGCAGCGAATACACCATGAGCGATGAGGAGTTTGGCAAGACGCTTGAGGTTGAGGAGAAGTTAAAACCCGGCACACCGGAATTCGACGCTCGTGTCGTGGCCTTCCGCGAACGCATGGATAAATATCTCAAAGATCGACTGGAGCCCAATATGCCGGACTGGCCCGTTTTTTGTTTCTATCCCATGTCCAAGCGTCGCGCACCGGGGCAAAACTGGTATGCGCTCGATTTCGAAACGCGAAAGCAATTGATGGCGGGTCATGCCAGGGTAGGTCGCACTTATGCAGGACGCGTAAGGCAATTGATTACGGGCTCCGCAGGTCTCGACGATCAGGAGTGGGGCGTGACGCTTTTTTCCCATACCACTACAGATATCAAGGAAATCGTGTACGAAATGCGCTTCGACAAAGTCAGCGCGGATTACGCGGAGTTCGGTGAATTTTTCATCGGCATCCAACTCCCGCTTGACGTTCTCTTTGATCGGCTCGAATTGTAAGTCGTGAAGGAAAAACTCACAGCACTCGAAAATATCCTGAGGCAAAACGCCCCAGTGATCATTGCCTACTCCGGTGGGGTGGACAGCGCCTGCCTGCTTGCGGTGGCGACGCGTGTTCTTGGAGATCAGGTGCTGGGTGTTATTGCGGACAGTCCCAGCCTTCCGCGAAAGGCATTGCAGGCGGCGATCGAAACAGCTGAGGCGTTCGGGGCTCGCGTCGAGACGATTCGCACTGACGAGTTGGAAAATCCGGAGTATGCGGAAAATCCGCCGAATCGCTGTTATTTTTGCAAGGCGGAATTATTTTCACGGCTGGATCGTCTTGCGGTAGAGCGACACTATGCAGCAATTGCTTACGGAGAAAATGCGGACGATCCCGCGCACCTGCGTCCGGGGTCAAAAGCCGCGGCGGAGTTTAAAATAATTGCGCCGCTCAAGCAGGCCGGTCTTACAAAAGCCGAGGTGAGGGAACTATCCCGCCAACTCGGTCTTCCGACGGCGGAAGCGCCTGCGCAGCCTTGTCTCAGCTCACGTATTCCACACGGCACTCCGGTGACGCTGGAGGCGCTCTCCCTCGTCGAGAAGGGGGAGGATTTTATTCGCTCGCTCGGGTTTCGCATTTTTCGTGTTCGTTATATTTCGGACAAAGATTCTGACGGAGCCAGTGCGCGTCTTCAGATCGCACCGACAGAAATGGCGCACATGGAAGAGTTGCGACCGCACATCGAATCAGGTCTCCTCGCTGCGGGATTTTCTGACGTGGAAATAGACCCAAATGGTTATCGCTCTGCGGGCGCATGAATGCGGATATTGTTCCCGCCGCTTTTTGCGCTCGATTTTCCCAGCATAATCGGAATGCGATTCTGACAGCCATCCTCACGGGGATTTTTGCGATTCTTGGCTGGGTGCTTGTATATGGCCTTCTTTATTGGGGGACGCTATTTATCTCCACTTCGGCGAAGGGAACGGAAACGCATGTGGCTACATGGATTACTCCGGCATTTCTTATTCTTACCACTCTTCTGCTTTTACTCGCAGCGCTTGACCACGCTTTTTTTCGGTTTGCGCCTCTGGATGACAGGCCGATTGTTGGCATTCATCTTATCAAGGAGTTTGCACTTCTTTTGCCAAAACTCACCTTTTCTGCTTTTGGAACCCTTTTGGCTTATCAGTCACTTTCAAAGGATGACCTGCACCGTGCGTGGGAAATTCTCATACGAATCCACCATGATCGGAAGTCCGATTTTTTTACGCTTTCCCAGGTTGAGCCCGATGCGCGGCGGTTAAATGCGCTTCTTCTCGCACTCCAGCTTACCGGGTTCATCGATCTTCATCAGGGCAGGGAAAGTTGGTTTTATCTCGTACGGACGGATGAGTTGCCAGCCGTCAATAAGATGCTGGCGGATGGAGCGACGGAAGAAACAAACTAAGCGGTGACCGCAGTATTCTTTTTCGCGGCCTTCATCTGCCTATGGCGGAAGATACTGAATGCCACAAAGCCCAGGTCGAGTCCAACGAGAGTTCCCACTGTGGAAAATCCGCCATTGCCAAAGCCGTAGCTATGCAGGCCGACCCCAAGAATAAAGTTAACCCCGTACCAGGACATAACCACGCTGAGGAAACAGACAACGGAACCGACGGCGAGTCCAAACCCGCTCCAGCTTCCCGCAATGCGACCGTGCAGAACAAAAAGATAGGTCAGGAGCGCGATCAACGCCCATGTTTCTTTTGGGTCCCAGTCCCAGAATCGACCCCAGGAGTAATTTGCCCATACGCCACCGAGAATAGTTCCCGTGGCGAGTAGGAGAACACCAACCTGCAGGGTGCGGTAAATGTAGTTATAAAGAGCGGGAGTCGGTTGTTTTTTAAACGCTATCAGTCCAAGCGCAATATGACCCACCCCCGTTGCGAGCAAAAATGCCGCATAGCTCAGAGTGATTGTCAATACATGCGTTGTCAGCCAGAAGTTATCACGTAGTACAGGAGTAAGGGGATTGATTGCAGGATTCAGAATCAAGGGTTGCGTATCCGCAAGGATCAATACGATCACCGCAACGGGCGTAGCCCCCATGAGGAAATACCGACTGCGGTAAATCGCTTCAAACACCAGCGAGAAAAAAATCGCTCCACAAGCTACCCATATGACGGATTCATACATGTTTGTCACCGGCGGACGGCCACCGACGAGAATCCGGCAGGTGAATCCATATACTTGAAAGCCAAATCCGGCCAGTACGAGCACCCATCCGACAAGATAACCGGCACGGCGTCCTTTAACAGAGGTCAGAGCCAATACAATAGCGGTGGCGGCATAGAAAATCCATGCCCAGCGAAAAGGGTGAATATGCTGATACGTCAGCTCGATGTTCAGTTGCCTGTCTGAGGGAAAAAACTCAGGGCGCACCATTCGCAGGCTACTTTCCAATGTAGTAGCCTGTTTATTAAATTCATCCTGGTTTCCGGCTTTTAATGCGGCCTGCAGGGCTGACAGGTCAGTATCGAGCTGTGCGGCGCGTGTCGTGAGTGCTGGATCGGCATTCTTTTGTGCGGCCGTGAATTCTGGAATAGTGCTCCATGGTCCATTTGCATGATCCAGATTAGGGACGACTCGATGTAAGGTGCCTTTCGTCAGGCTTTCGAATTGCGCCATCCGCAATGCCACGGTGCTGGCCTCTTTGGGTAAACCCTTTAGTTTGTCTTTCGGATTTTCCTTCCTTTGTTCGGTAGCCTCCGCGAGCAGTTTTTGAAATGCTTCATTTGTGGAGAGCGCTTCATAAGGAAACCACTTTTCCGTGAGCGGCAGTCCGAGCGTTTTCTTTAACAGGAGATTGTTAATTAGAATGAGAGGCTTCTTATTCCATCCCTCCGGCTGAAGCCACATCGTGGTGATCACTTCATTCGCGGGGATTTTCTGCTCATCAATAGTCAGTGCGGTTTTTCCGCTCATGCTCAACAGCGCTTCCTGGGCAAAAACCAAATACGGTTTTTTCCGTCCTTCATTTTGGATTACCATCCGGTCGAGCGAGGTAAAATCCGTGACGGCGCCGAAGACGCAGCCGGCAAAAGCCGTGAGGTAAATTAAAAAAAACGAAACGCGTTTTGCGGATATCATGATTTAAAAGGTTTCCAATAGAACATTATTGCGATGCCCATGCAAATTCCGAGCGAGCCCATCCATTTGAACAGCCAGCCGGGATCATACAATACCTGTAACGTCGTTTCGTCGAGGTCTTGTGGATTCCACTCTGCCTGGCTGAATTTATAATTAATCCCGGTTAAGGTATTCCACCATAGTCCCGGAAAACTTGCGGGATGATTCATTCGTGTGGTTTCCACTTTTGTGGCTCCGTTTTTAGCATCCTTGAATTCGACGGTGGCTATGAAGTTTGAAGGAGTCTCAGTGCCTTCATCCCGTGGCACGTCAAATTTAAGGAGCCCGATGGTGAAAGGTATGGGTCGGGTTTCCAGGCCGTAGCTGAAAGTGACCACCTGGCCATCCAGCGTGAGTGTATTCGATCCGCCGGAGTCCAGCCACTGGGCGGCGCTTTTTTGATGATCGGGATTTAAAAGATAAGAGCGAAAACCGGGTATGCCTTCCTTTTCATTGGCGGGAAGGGATTTGCCCGGTTCCATGACTTCACTGCTCTGGGCATGCCCCAGTGATTGCTCGATGGTTGCAGACCAGTCCGCCCATCCAAGCTGGAAAGATTCGCCTGGAGCGGCTTCTCCTTTTGCGTAAACCGCTCCAGAGCGCGAAATTTGATACGCGACTTTTCCATTTGGCAGACGACTGAGTGTGAGGGCTGGCTTATTCGAGTTTTCAGTTTGAGCCGCTGTTGTGGAAATCTCGACAACCACTGCGGGATTGTTCGGCTTATCGGAGCGTGAAAAGGGTTTTCCATCGCGCATTTCAAAATCCGGCCAGTATTGACGCACTACCACAGATGTTCCGCCGGAGACAATAGCCTGATTCATTGCTTCCTCGCGATGATAGGTTGCGCCTGTTCCATCCGGTGCGGCGACGGTTATCTCTTTGCCATCCTTGCTGAGCACGATTTTGATTTGTGTCGCCGTGCCTTCGGAGTGAATCACTGACGCGAATTTTGAAAAAACCATCTGCGTTTCAATCGGATGGGATGCCACTTCTTTAGGTAAGTCCGCAGCGAGCGCGATTTTTGCCATTCCGAAAAAATCCTGCGAGCGCGCACTTTCCGGCTCGAGCAAAAGCGGCATCTCCATCGTGCGTCCCACCATGGTGCTTTGCAGCTTTAGCAGGATACCAGCACTGCCATCAGGTACCTCAACGAGTTGCGGTCTGCGCTGCATGTTATTATTGAAAGCATCGACAACGAGTTTCAATCGACTGCCGGGAATATCCAAAATACGAGGATGGGCCTCCGTGGGCACAGGCATTTCCGCATCGAAGGGCAGAAGGTAAAGCGCGTTGTCTGCCGGGCTCTGTACCTGCAAGGCGCTTCTATTTGTCACGATGCGGTTCAAGGGCGGGCGATTCTTGTGAATTGTCACATTGCCCTCGAAGCCATATTTGTGGCCCACCATCGCTCCGATCAAAAGACAAATGATTCCGTAATGCGTCACGATAAACCCCGCATGTTTTTTTTGCCACGGCCACCGGCTAAGCGTGACCGAAAAAAGATTCACGCACAGCACCGCCAGCCAGAATGTAAACCACGGCGCATCGTAAATATAGGACCGGGCGATTTTGCTGCTGAAGCCAGATTCGTAAAACGTCGCCGTGGCGCAAGCGATGGCTAGTGTTGCAAGTAGAAGGAGCGCGAGCTTTAATGATGCCAGTATATGGATCATCTTCCATATGGCGGATTTTTTTTGGCGCTCCGCGATCATTCGCTTACGCAGAACTTCGGGAGAAACCTTCCGCTCTGGAGGTTCAGCGACGACGCTCATGAGCGGAATCCTTCGTTAGGCGCAAAAAAGAAAGGGGTGAAATGAAACTTCGCGTTTCCTTTCCCCTTACGTGCCGTTACCCCGGCCTCGATTTTACTCCACGATGCCATGACCCAGAACTTAAAAGCTAGAATCCTTACGCAGATTTGCAACTCCACAATGATGTTATTATTAGAAAAACTTATAATATGCACCTTTTTGGTTGGGCAATCCGCGAGCACATCTTTGGATATTTCCCTTTTCTCTCATTCAATCCCGCGTAATTTCGAGAAATGCGTCTAAGAACTCTTTGGATCACTCTCGTGGTTCTCTTTCTGCTTATCGTAGGAGTAATGATTGGGGCCAATATCTGGGTCCAATCCTACCTTCGCAGTGACGCTTTTCGCGCCATGATCGAGCATAAAACCGGTCTCGCCCTGAAGCTCAAAGCCAAATACCGACCTTTCCAGTGGTCGGGTAGCTCGGTTTATTCCGACCAGTTTGCCGGAGGAGAGGGGACTGGAGATATTTCCGCACAACGCATTCGAGCCAGCTTCAATCTGCGTTCTATTCTCGATGGGGCATGGCGTATTAATGATTTGAATATTGGTCGTCTGGATACCGTTTTTTCAAGTAAACCGGCGGCAGATCATCCCATTCCACCTCCTGATCCTGTTACCGGCTGGAGGTCCTATCTCCCTCATCGTTTCGAACTTGATCGTATCACCATTGGGGATGCGAATTTTACATGGGGAACAAACTCCCCCGGATCAGGCGCGTTGCAGGGTACGGCTTTAAATGCAACGCCTGCGAACAAGGGGTGGAACATCACCGCCAAAGGCGGGAAGCTTCTTATGAAGAAATTTCCTGAACTTTCCCTTCAGGATGCTAAAATTCGCACACAGCAAGGCTCGCTCTATATCACGGAGTCTCATCTGCGAACGGGGGAGAACGGGAATGTGCAGATTTCCGGCGAACGGAGCGAAGACGGAGATCTGAATATGGAAGTCCAGTGGGAAAAGGTTCCCGCTCAATCCCTGCTGAAAGATCCGTGGGATAACCGTCTATCCGGCACTTTTGAGGGGAACGCAAAAATTAAAAGCACGGGTGGATCGGAGGCCGTGATTAAGGGGAAGTTTCTTTTAACGGATGGTTTGCTACAGGGAATCCCGATGCAGACGCAAATCGCCAACTACACGCGTCAGCCGGAATACGAGCGTCTTCCTCTTCAGCAATTATCGGCCGATTATGTCATCCGAGCAGGTAAAGTTTTTATCAATAATCTCGTGGCGGAATCCAAGGGACTGTTGCGTGTCGAGGGCGAGTGTATCGTGGATCATGAGGAAACAATCACGGGAACCTTCAAGGTTGGGGTGACTTCGCAAAGTCTGCGTTGGCTTCCGGGGTCACAGGCCCGCGTTTTCACGGTTTCGCAAAATGGGTATCTCTGGGCCACAGTTCATGTGGGCGGCACGTTAAAAAATCCGCATGAAGACCTTTCCTCCCGCCTCATCGCGGCAGCCACAGGTCAGGTTATCGATTCCGCCGCAGGCATGATCGTAAATCCCGTCAAGACAACGAAAGATGTTATCAAGGATGCGGCTCATGCCATTCTTCCTGGTCTGTCTTTGCCGTAAGGCCGAGTTTAATCTTTTGGAATAAAACTCAGACCAAAAATCACGACGGCGAGAATTGCGTTTCCTGCAAGGAATCCGGTGCCAGGTGCAAACTGCCTCTCAGAAACCTGGGAAGAAGAAACTGGGGCGCTTAAGGGATGCTTTCGAGCCGTTACCCAGAAAGCTACGGTGAAAATCAAAATGAGCACGGCAAGCACTCTTAGGAAGCGTTTCATTGCAGGTGAAAAACAATGAATTCCGAGGGTTCCAGCGCTGTGATGACCAGTTGCGGCGAATCGGCAATCGCCAGACCGTCTCCCGCCACGAGTTTTTCATCCAGAATGCGAAGATTGCCGCGCACCACTTGAATCCAGTGATACGCATAGCCGTGGGGCAGCCCCAGACGGTGGTCGGGATCTAATTTCCCAAATGCAATCTCGGCGTTCTGTCGAATGGCGACGGTTTCCGCGCTTTCCTTGCCGGAAAAGAGCGGCGTAAGCGTATTGGATTTTGCATTCGTGCCCATTTCTTTTTCCGCGTAGCGGGGATCTCCTCCCGAAACATTGGGCAGTAGCCAGATTTGCAGGAGGTGGACAGGCTCCTTGTCTGATGCGTTAAATTCGCTGTGCTGCACACCGCTTCCTGCACTCATGTATTGCAGGTTCCCGGCGGGAATGACGCTTTCATTGCCCATGCTGTCCCGATGTTGCAGGGAGCCTTTGATAACGTAGGTAAAAATTTCTGCATCGCGGTGTGGATGCGTTCCAAATCCTCCACCGGGAGCGACGATATCCTCATTGATCACGCGCAAGCTGCGAAATCCCATCTGCTCGGGATCGTGGTACTCGCCAAATGAGAAGCTGTGTCGACTATCTAGCCAATCAAATTGCGTATGCCCTCTTTCCAATGAAGGGAGTTTCTTAATCATGGCGTAACGTGACACGGGAATGAGGCACTAGCAAGAAGCAGCATAAAGTTTTTCAAATCAATTCGAGCTGTACATTTTCACCGCATAAGGCAGAGAGAGGTAAACATAACTGAGTGTCTTTGCCCCTGATTCTGCGGCCGCTTCCGTAATTTATGGAATCTCGTGATCGCTCAACCCTGGAATCAAGGGTGCGATGATGACCTTGCGACCACGGATTGCTTTTTTCAGATCCTGCAATGCAGGATTCTACTTCAATTCTTTGCGCTCCTTGAGCTCTTTTTTGAATTTTTCCAACTTTGGCTCGATGACGTAGGAGCTGTAGCCTTCTTCGGGATGATTCTTGTAATAGTCCACATGGTATTTCTCAGCGGGATAAAAAGGTTTATCGACCGTTATCTCGGTTACGATAGGTTGCTTAAAATCTTTCTGTGCAGCGGCTTTTGATTTTTCTGCAATGGCTTTTTCCGTGTCATTAGTCGTAATAATAATGGAGCGATACTGGGTACCGTGGTCCGCGCCCTGCTGGTTGAGAGTCGTGGGGTCGTGGGCTTTCCAGAACAAATTTAAGATCTCATCATAGGAAATTACCGAAGGGTCAAATTCCACATGAACCACTTCGGCATGCCCCGTTCTACCGGTGCAGACCATTTCATAGGTCGGATTAGGGATCTTTCCGCCTGCGTAGCCAGGAGTTGCGACTGTAACGCCATTTACCGCACTATAAAGCGCTTCCATACACCAGAAGCAGCCACCGCCTAATGTTACAGACTGTGTTTTTTTATCATTCATAGGAGTGTCCTTGGGAGTTTGTGCCAGACCCGTCTGAAGGGCTGCGATCACTAGAAAAGGGATAAGAAATTTCATAAATATTATACGGCCTCTATTCTAAGAGATACGAACCCTTTATTTATTCCGGCTTTTTAACTTATTCAGTATCGAATCAGTAGCTTAAAAGGTCAACTTTTGCTTAAAATGAACAGTTCGCTCCCTGTGATTGATTTTTTTGAGAATCCGGCGATGCTGTCTGACTCCGACTTATTTATCCCTGACGCATGGTATTTACCGCCCTAAAATTTATCCTGATCTGCCTTGAGGTTGTTCTGATTTTTAACCTCCTGATCATCGTTCACGAACTTGGCCATTTTCTGGCCGCACGCTGGCGCGGGCTGGTTGTGGAAAAATTCGCAATCTGGTTTGGAAAGCCTCTTTGGAAAAAAACGATCGGTGGCGTGGAATACAGTCTGGGCTCTATTCCTGCCGGTGGATTTGTCGCGCTTCCACAGCTTGCGCCCATGGACCTTATCGAGGGAGAGACGGATGTAGATCGCGCAAAGCTTCCACCCGCTTCGGTAGTGGACAAGATTATCGTCGCAGTTGCCGGGCCACTTTTCAGCATCGGACTTGCATTTACTTTTGCCTGTATCATCTGGGTGATTGGAAGACCGATCAGCGAAGGGGATATGTCGACCCGGATTGGCTACGTGCAAGCCGACGGCCCGGCAGCAAAAGCGGGGATTTTGGCGGGCGACCAGATCGTTTCGATTGACGGCCATCCGGTTAGTCAGTTTTCCGGTATGGGAAATGTCCAGGGAAGCATCATCTGGAATATCGCGCGCAGCGAGACGCCGGGCATTCCCATCGTTGTGATTCGAAATGGGGAGCAGCAAACTTTTAAAGTCGAACCTACCATAGAGCCGCGCGTGGGCTGGGGACGCCATAATCTGCGCCAGATCGGCATTGCTCCCACACAAATTCCGATGATCGCGAAGACCATAAAAAATAGTCCGGCATCGGAGGCTGGTTTGATGCGCGGCGATCTCATTATTGCTGCCAACGGGGAGAAGCTCCTGAGCTTGCTTGTATGGCCAGAGATCATGGCAAAAACCCCGAAAGGGCCTGTCAATATGACCATTCAGCGTGGCGATAAAACTTTTGATCTTTCGCTGACGCCCCGGCTTATTGATCCCGATAACGGTTCAAAGGATAAAGAAATGCTCATCGGCATTGGGTGGGATTTCGATGGCCGGACGGTGCTGGCACATCCCAACCCCTTTCGTCAGATTGCGGATAGTGTGGCAACCATGTGGGCGACTCTTTCGGCCGTGGCATCACCCAAATCCAGCATCAAGGCGGAACATTTAAGCGGACCTCTGGGAATCATGCATCTTTACTATATGCTTTTCCAAAAAGCAGACGGATGGCGGCAGGCGCTCTGGTTTAGTGTTGTCCTGAATGTAAACCTAGCCTTGTTGAATATGCTTCCGATTCCGGTTCTCGACGGTGGGCACATCCTTCTTGCGTTCATTGAAGGAATTCGCAAACGCCCTATTAATATCCGTGTGCTGGAAGTTATTCAGAGCGCCTGTGGTATCGTGATCATCGGATTCATTTTATATGTGTCCTTCTTTGATACTCTGGACTTTATGGGGCACAAGAAGAGTGCCGCTGCTTTGCCAGCCGTCGAGACGACCCCCGCAGCGCCCGCATCAAAATAATGTCGCTTAAATACTGCTCCAATCCCTTGCATCCCCGCCGCAGGCTGACGCGAGCGGTCTTTGTGGGCAAGGTAGGCGTGGGAGGAGAGAACCCGGTTAGGGTCCAGTCCATGCTGACATGCGATACCATGGATACGGAGGCCTGTATCCAGCAGACGCTGGATCTTGTCACGGTGGGTTGTGAAATTGTGCGCATCACCGCACCTACCGTGAAGGATGCAGCGAATCTTGAACATATCATTGCCGGGCTGCGGAGTCGTAACTGTGATGTGCCGATTGTCGCGGACATTCATTTCAAGCCGGACGCTGCCATGGAAGCCGCAAAATGGGTGGATAAAGTGCGCATCAATCCCGGGAACTATGCGGATTCGAAAAAATTTGCAGTGCGCGAATATACCGATACGGAATACGCCGCGGAAATGGATCGCATCCGTGAGCGTTTCGCCCCTTTGGTGACGCGATGCAAGGAGCGGGGAATTTCCATCCGCATCGGCACAAATCACGGTTCGCTAAGTGATCGCATCATGAATCGCTACGGCGACACACCGCGCGGCATGGTGGAAAGCGCCCTGGAATTTGCCCGTATCGCCCGTGAGCAGGATTTTCATAATTTCATTTTCTCAATGAAGTCGAGTAACCCGAAAGTAATGATCGAGGCGTATCGACTACTTGTAGCACACTTGAATGCGGAGGGCTCGGATTGGAATTACCCGATTCATCTTGGTGTGACAGAGGCCGGTGATGGCGAAGACGGTCGTATCAAGAGCGCCATCGGTATCGGCAGTCTTTTGCATGATGGGATAGGCGACACGATCCGAGTTTCACTTACGGAAGACAGCGTGCACGAAATTCCCGTTGCGCAGAAACTCGCAGAACTCTTTGCGATAAAAGAAAACGTGCAATCCGATGCTGCCGTGAATGAGGAGCCGACTTTGTCCTACGATCCGTTTTCGTATCAGAAGCGGTCTTCTGAACGGATCGAACGGGGAGAGATTTTTCTCGGAGATGAGGAAACTCCGCGTGTTTTTACCTCCCGAAAAAAATGGGATGCGCTTGCGCATAAAATCGCATCACTGGGTGATTACAAACCCGAAGTGGTTGTCGAGGATTCGAGCGTCGCGGCGATCGATCCTCGTGATCAGGCTGCCGTGGATGTTGTCAATCGCACGACTCAACCGCAGCTTGTTACCGTAGCGGATAACCTGGATATGGCGGTTATCCCCGCATTCCGTCTTCTCGCAGCACGCATTCAGGAACGGCATCCGATTTTACTAAAGGATACGCTCCATGAACCAAAGGGTGGAGATTTTCTGACGACTCTGCTTACCGCAGCGACGCATCTCGGATCATTGCTGTGTGACGGGATCGGAGATGCTGTAATCGTCCAGGGCGAGGAAGCGCCGGGACAATCGCTACGTATTTCCTACAATGTTCTGCAAGCTGCCGGGTGTAGAATTTTCAAGACGGACTATGTGGCATGCCCGTCTTGTGGGCGAACACTTTTCAATCTTCAGGAAACCACCGCACGCATCAAGGCGGCGACGAGTCATTTGAAGGGCGTAAAAATCGCAATCATGGGCTGCATCGTCAATGGGCCTGGTGAAATGGCGGATGCCGATTTCGGATACGTCGGCGGTGCGCCAGGAAAAGTGAATCTTTACGTGGGAAAGAAAGCCGTGAAATTTAATATTCCCGAGGTGGAAGCCGTTGATAAGCTCAAGGATCTCATCCGTGAGCATGGTAAGTGGATGGAACCCGCGCCGGAAATTGCAACGAGCGTTGAGGTTTAATTTCTGATGCGGGAGATGGGAAAATTTCTGGTTATTGGCGGCATTGTCATTGCCGTAATCGGAGCATTGATCTGGATGGGGTGGGGGAAGTGGATAGGGAAACTTCCTGGGGATATCTCGATTCAAAAAGGCAATTTCGGGTTTTATTTTCCCGTGGTGACCTGCGTGGTCATCAGCATTGCATTGTCTCTTCTCTTGAGGCTTTTCAGACGATAAGCAAAAGGGCGGCCAGCGTGTGCTGGCCGCCCGATTTTTAGCTTAACTTGCTGCGGGAATTTCCGGCGTCTTTTGCTTTTCAGTAAACTCGCGGGCAAGCTTGTCCATTTCTGGAGTGCCTTCCGCGAGACCCATTCCGATTTTTTCGCTGAGCAATACGGCCATCAGTTGGCTGAAAAGATTATTTCCATTGGAAATACCGTTTTCAGACTGTCCGCTTCCACTGTCTCCCATGACGAAGAGACGTTCCGGTACAAGCGGTTGAGCACTACGTGCGAAATGTTCCGCGACGAGGTTTACGGCAAACAGCTTCGGATCTCCGTAAGCACGGATTTTCTGAAGCGATACTGTCGCTTCGGAAAGACCGATCTGCGCGATCTTGGAAGCTTCACCTTTACCAAGAAGCTCCTGTGATCTTGACTGACCTTCGGCCAGCGCAATGTCCTTTTTGGCAATACGCTGTGCTTCGGCAAGGAGTGCCTCGCCCCGGTTGGCCGAGACTTCGATCTCGATTTTGGTTTCCGTCAATTGCTTCTGCTTTTCAGCCGCCGCATTGGCCTGGTTTAGTTGTTTCAACTGATTCGCGGCTTCCTCCTGCTTGACGTAGGTTTCCTTGCGTTCTTCCGCCAAACGACGCTGACGTAACTGATCGAAGAGCTGTTCGATCGGATCGATCTGGTTTTCAGCCGTAATTTTCGACTCGGGTCGTCCGATGAGGACAGCGACGCAGTTGATATCATACTCCGTGAAGCGGCGTCCGAGCTCGGCGGTGGCGCGTTTCTGGATGTCTTCACGCTTGAGTAACAGGTCCAGCATGTTTGAGGACTGAGCCACGTCGCGGAAGTAGGCGGTCAATATCGGATCAAGCGTCTGGCTGATGAGACGTTTCACATCACCAAACCGCTGCACCACGCTGGATGCTTTTTCGTAATCGATATGAATAACCAGCGAGAGCGGGAGCACAGGCTCGTAGGCATCCGCCGTTACCAGTTCGATACTGTTCAGACCTTCATCATAGTGGTGAAGCTCCGTGCGACCGGTGATCCAGCGAAGAACGAAGTTCACCGTTGGAACAAGCTCCACTTTCAGGGCGTAGGGGTTAAGCGCATACTTGCCGGGAGGCAATGCCTGACGCCATACACCACGCTGACCGCTTTCGACCTGCTCGCCGTAGCGGAAGCTCTCTCCGGTAGTATCACTTCCGAGATTTCCGTAGTAAGCCACGACCACACCCACATATCCAATCGGGATGACGGTCTTCGGCTGCGTCTCGACGGTGGCAAACCAACGGTTAATAAAAAAGGTACCGTCCGTGAGCACCTGGAGCTGCTTGCCTCGTTTACCACCGAGAGCAAGAAACGCCTCCGGGTCCTGGAAGTAATTGTGACTCGTGCTTTCCACGCCTTTGACTTCCGGCGCGATCAGCTGACCCGATTCGATGACGGGACCGTCCTGCACGCTTACCACACCGATATTATCGGATGGAAGCAGTGTGACATTGGCATCAGCGGGAATTTTGCCAGCCAAATTCTGGCTGCCATGGCCAATAACGACGGGATCAAACCCGCGAATCTGACTCAGCTGGTCCTGCCATTGTTCGTAATTCGTGCCTTCCCGGTCGCGAAGAGGTCCCGAGTAAAAGAAGTCCTCGGTAATCACGACGAACAGGGCAAGATTCAGCGCATATACACCTTCACGAAGGATAAGGCGCTGGCGTCCACGTTGCCCGCTATTGGTCAGGAATGCGCGTGCATCCTGGAAGTGTGTACAGTCTACGACACGGCCCAGTGTCTGCACGGGAGGCAACGGGTCGCCATCTCGCGCATAAATATAGCCGATCTTTCCCTCGGAAATCGTGACAAGCGGTTGCTTGTGCACACGATATTGCCACGGGAAGAAGCCGAAGTGCAGACCGCCTCGGAGGAGTTCGGCCTGGTAGCCGGCCTCTCCGGTAAGGGCGATGATGCGTCCTTCTTTCAGGGAGCCTCTGGACGACCAGAGTTTTTCAATGATGCCGATGCTGGTATGTGGAATATACCGCACGCCAAGCAGTCGGGGTAGGAAGTACAAAAAGATCAAAAGACAGATTGTACCGAGTATATATATCAGGGTTTGTATGTTCATGGTTGTTGTATTGTGTGTTTGTGTTGCATAAAAAATCGCTGAGTCGCAGGTGCAGAAATACGTCGGTATTCGCTGGCGATTTATAAGGCGGGGTTTGTATCCCGCTGCTAAATGCGCCGGACAAATGCCGCAGAAATTCTGCGGGGTGGAGGGTTGGCCTAAATGCCCCGGCCGAAAAAAAAGACCGGGTCTTTCGACCTGGCCGTATGAGAAGTTTGGATCATAGGATCAACTAGCGGCGATAATAAAACTTCCCTATGGAGGGTCAATGAAAACCGGAGTTCTCTCTGTATAATTCGTTTTGCTCAGAGAAGGGGTCTCGCTAAAAATGCTTTTCGATTGAATTTGCCGCTGTTTCTGGCATTAAATAGCGCAATATTCACCTTATGAAAAAGATTGTTCCTATCCTTCTAGCTATCAGTGCCCTCGCGATGCTTCCTTCCTGCGTCACGACAAAGGCAATCGCCCGTAATAAATCCACCAGTGAGCAATGGCTCGCAAGCCAGCATAAGGCTCAGCCTAGAATCAATGTGACGGGAACTTATACCTCCGTTGTCTATCATTGGGGCGGCGCTCAGCTTGCCCAAAATGGTTCCCAGGTTACCGGAACAATTGGAAGCTACACCTTGCATGGCGTAGTTCGGGGAACTCACGTATATTTGCTCGCTGTTAACGGCGGCCTGAATAAATATTCCATGATCCTCAATGCAAAGGGTGACAACCTTCAGGGCGCTTTCTCCGACTCGATCCCCTTCTCGATTCAGGATGCGGAACAGATCACGCTGGAAAAAATCAGTCTGTAAATTAAATACCACCTTTAATATTCCAAATGCGCCACCAGGAAATTGGTGGCGCATTTTTTTAATCATGCAAGATATACGCTGTCAAAAACTCGCTGAAGTTCTCATCGGTCACTCCACAAAGTTGAAAGCCGGGGAAAAAGTTCTCATTGATGCCCACGATATTCCCGATGAAATGGTCATCGAGTTGATCCGTGCCGCCCGCAAGCGTAAGGCGCTTCCTTTTGTCCAGATTCATCGCGCGCGTATCAGCCGTGAGATCGGTCTCGCGGTCGAGGAAGGGCAATTAAATATTACGAGCGAAGTGGAGCTCTCGCGCATGAAAAAAATGGATGCGTATATCGCGCTCCGCGGTAGCCATAACATCACGGAAACCTCGGATATTCCCGAAGATCGCATGCGTCTGATCGGTTCCAAAATGCGGCCCGTTCTTGACTACCGCATTAATAAGACGAAATGGGTCGTGCTTCGCTGGCCCACTCCCGCCATGGCGCAGCAGGCGCAGATGAGCACGGAAGCGTTTGAGGACTTTTTCTTTAAGGTCTGCACACTGGATTATTCAAAGATGCGTCCCGGCATGGCCGCATTGAAAAAACTGATGGAGCGTACGAATCGGGTTGAAATTACCGGACCGGAAACGGATCTACGATTCAGCATCAAGGGAATCGGCGCGGTGACCTGCGGTGGCGACCGTAATATTCCCGATGGCGAAGTATTCTCCTGCCCGGTGAAAGACAGCGTCGAAGGTTACGTTAGTTTTAACGCGCCGAGCATTTATCAAGGTGTTGCGTTCGATAACGTGCGGCTGGAATTTAAGAGCGGCAAGGTCGTCAAAGCGACGGCGAACAATACGAAGAAGCTGAATGAGATTCTCGATTCCGATGCAGGCGCCCGCTACATAGGTGAATTTTCGCTGGCCTTCAATCCCTACATTCTCCACCCGATTCGCGATATTCTCTTCGACGAAAAAATCGCGGGCTCCTTCCATTTCACACCCGGTCAGGCGTATGAAATTGCGGGTAATGGAAATACCAGCCAGATTCACTGGGATATGGTTTGCATCCAGCGCAAGGACTACGGCGGTGGCGAAGTGTGGTTCGATGGAAAGCTCATCCGCAAGGATGGTCTGTTTGTGCCGACGGCCCTGCAGGCGCTCAATCCCGCGAGATTGAAAAGTTAATCAGGAATACGAAATCTATGTTGGTTTCTTTTTCGAGGATTCCTCGAATTGCTGACGCCAAAAATCGAGACGTTCCTTGATACGTTTTTCCAATCCGTTTTCGGTGGGCTCGTAATAGACGCGACCCTCGGGGAGATAGGCTTGTGGAACGTAGCCGCCATCATAGTCATGGCTGTATTTGTAATCCTTGCCATGCCCGAGCTTCTTTGCGCCTGCGTAGTGTGAGTCACGCAAGTGCGCGGGTACGGCGAGAGTGCGACCTTCCTTGATATCTTTCATCGCAGCACCAATGCCCATGTAGGAGCGGTTACTCTTCGGCGCGGTCGCGATATAAACCGTCGCATGGGCCAGCGGAATCTGCGCTTCCGGCATTCCGACAAATTCCACCGCTTGCTGTGCCGCGACTGCGACCACGAGCGCATTCGAATCTGCAAGACCGACATCTTCACTCGCGCAAATTACGATACGCCGTGCAATGAAGCGAATGTCTTCCCCTGCATGCAGCATCTTCGCGAGCCAGTAGAGTGCGGCATCGGGATCTGAGCCCCGCATACTTTTGATGAAGGCGCTGATGGTATCGTAATGTTCGTCTCCATCTCCGTCATAGACAACGGCTTTTTGCTGGATGCTTTCCTCTGCGACCTGGAGTGTAATGTGAACGGCACCATCCGCCGTTGTCTGCGTAGTACGTGCGGCGATGTCCAAAGCATTGAGACATTTTCGGCCATCTCCGTCGCTTATGACGGCGAGATGTTTCGCCGCATCATCATCTATGCGGACATTCATTTTCCCAAGACCGCGCTCGGCATCCTTGATCGCGCGCTGCATGAGTTCGAGAAGATCAGATTCGCTCAGAGGCTCGAGTTGAAAAACCTGTGAGCGGGAGACGAGCGGGCTGTTGACGTAAAAATACGGATTATGTGTCGTAGCCCCGATGAGGCGAATCCCCCCGCTTTCCACGCTGGGCAGCAATACATCCTGCTGCGCTTTGTTAAAGCGATGAATTTCATCGATAAAAAGAATCGTGCGTTCACCACGTTCGCGCAGCCGGAGCTGTCCCGCCGCGATCACTTTGCGGACTTCTCCCGTAGACCCTTCGACCCCGCTCACTTCCTCAAAGCGCGAATTAGTCGAGGCCGCAATGACTCTCGCTAGACTGGTTTTTCCCACTCCCGGAGGGCCATACAGAATAATGGATGCGATGCGGTCAGCCTCTATGGCGCGGCGTAAAAGCTTACCCTCTCCGAGGATATGACGCTGCCCGGCGACTTCGTCCAGCGTTCGGGGACGCATACGCGCCGCCAGCGGTGCATTTTCTGCAATAACCGCTTCATCCACTGGCTCCGTAAAGAAATCCTCCACCTTCATATTATGCCGTCGCTCGGTTTCGCTCGCAAGTTGTTGTGAACCTTTCTATAATACTCCCGTGACAAAGATACTTGTTCCTATCGATTTTAGTGATTCTACCCCACGGGTTCTCGATGCGGCGCTGAATCTGGCCAGATCGCTTGATGCGCATCTGATCCTGCTTCATGTCGTGGAGCCGGTTACCCAGTTTGTGGGCGGTGAAGCGGCTTTTGATATTATCCAGGCGCCGGTTACTCCGAGTCTGGATCGCCCTACGCAGGACCTTGCAAGGCAGGCATCTCACTTGCAGGAGAAAGGCATTCAAACCTCTTCGGTTATCACAACGGGCCTGCCCGTGGATGATATTCTGGAAGAAAGCGACAAACATAGTGTGGATTACATAGTGCTCGGCTCTCATGGGCACGGTGCGCTTTACCACCTTTTCTCCGGCAGTGTCGTCAATGGCGTGTTGCATGGAGCGCATTGCCCCGTGATCGTGGTTCCTGCTACCGATAAAAAAGAAGCATAAAATCTCCGCACATTACGGCAGCAATTCGCCATAAATTTTTTCAAGATTTGCGGCTTGGGCGGCGCTGGAAAATTCGCGATGGATGCGCGCAAACGCGGCTTTTGACATTTCCTGATAGCGATTGTCATCTTTGGCTAAGATTCCCAACGCATTAACGAGTGCAGGCACGTCGTTTTCAGGAACGATAAACCCCTCCACTTCATTGGTAGCGGCTTCGGGAATACCGCCATGTTCCGTGGCGATGATCGGAAGTCCTTCCGCCATCGCTTCGAGCATCGCATTCGGAATGCCTTCCCGATCACCCTCTTCGGTAACCCTGCTGGGATGAAGAAAAAGGTGGGTCTTGCGGAAAAGCTCTTGTAGCCGTGGCTGCGAAAGAAATCCCACCAAGTGTACTTTTTCGGTGATTTTCAGCTCTTCCGCCAATTTTTGTAGCTTTTCCTTTTCAGGTCCTTCTCCGGCGATGAAAAACTCCGCTTCGGGATGGGTTTTGGAAAACTCCGCAAAGGCACGCAGGGATAAATCGAGGCCCTTTTTTTCGATCAATCGGCAGGCTTGCAGTATCCGCCATGCGCCGTTTTCCGGCGGAGTGCGTGGCTCGTATACGGTCTTTTGAGGAATCAGCGTCCGAAATACCCGTAGCTTTTCCGCAGGACATCCCAACTTTACGAGGTCATCGCCCAATGCCCTGGAGCGACAGCCAATGAGGGCCGCACGAGCAAAAATTTCCTCCAGGGTCTTCTGAATCTGTGGACTAATCCGCCCGCCTGCGACATCCGCACCGTGAAAGGAAACGACAATCGGCACAGGGCTGTTTCGCAGTAATGGCAGAAGATGAACGGCGACGTTTCCAAAAAATACATGCAGAATTTTAGCATCTTCGCCGCGTAAAATTTGAAGCATCGCGCTTGTTTCGCTCTCACTTAACTGCCAGGGGAGACCCGTGATATGCTTCTCAAAAAATCGACCGAGAAATCGCCATTTATCCCGGGGAATCAGATGCAGAGGTTCAAAAGGAAAGGTCTCCGCGTTCTTTCGCTTCTGGGTGAGGACAACAGGAGTGAAATTTTTAAGGGCCAGAATCTGCCGATAAATGTGCCACATTTCCGGCTGTAGAAACGTGGAACAAAAAAATGCGATACGGGGGGATGAAATAATCGAACTCTGGGACATTCCGTTGCGTTCTCTAACGCATTATCTCGCGAAGCTTCTCTGAGCGAGATTTTTATGCCGAAACGAGGGAATAAACCTCAGTATTGAAAACCAAAAATGATGAAGCCCTCGGGCTTTCCGGGATCGTTAAGGCCACGCGATATATTCTGGTCACCGCTACCATACTCCTTGGGAGCAAGGGGATTGATCATTTGAAGAGGCGTGGGCGAGCGAAAAATCTGGGCAACAATGCCCTGCATATTTACAGAAGGTTTGATGATGGTTGTTTTCACGACCTTCTTCTTCGGGGCCGTAAAGCCATCTGCGGGTTTAACCGCAGGATCCTGTGCCTGAAGCGATGCGGCAGCCAAAATGGCCAGAAAACTTATCAAAATCAGCTTCATATCCCTTAAATACCTACCATAAAGGGCATCGCAGGGAAAGCGTCGTTTGCGCTTATCTTCTTTTTTTGCTTAACTGCGAACTTTACGCCCAATGAATTATATCGAAAAAGCTAAACGGGTGTGCGAAATCGAAATCGAAGAGCTTCAGCGGATGACCGCCGGGCTGGACGATTCTTTCGTGCAAGCCGTCGAACTTATCCGCTCCACGGTGGAAAATCGTGGCAAAATCGTCGTTTTGGGCGTCGGAAAATCCGGCAATATCGGCGAAAAAATCGCGGCGACTCTCACGAGCACCGGCTCTCCTGCCGTGGTGCTGAATTCCCTCAATGCCCTGCATGGCGATCTCGGCGTGATATCCGATGGCGACGTGATCCTTGTCCTCAGCCATAGCGGCGAAACGGATGAGATTATCAATGTCCTTCCCGCCCTTATGCGCTTCGATGTCAAAATCATCGCGATGACCGGCGACCCCGATTCTACATTGGCGAAGACAAGCAATGTGCATCTCAAAGTCGAGATCAGCCAGGAAGCGTGCCCTCTGAATCTTGCCCCTACTTCAAGCACGACCTGCATGCTGGTGCTTGGCGATGCGCTCGCCATGGTATTGTTGGAGGCGAGGGGATTTGATAAAGACGACTTTGCAAAATTTCATCCCGGTGGTCGCCTTGGTCGCGGCCTTTTGCTCCGGGTAAACCAAATCATGCGCGGAACGGACCAGATCGCCATGGTGGGATTAGAAGCAACTGTTCTTGAAGCCGTGCAGGCGATGACCACGCATCGTGCAGGTGCCGCAGTGATCGTGGAAAGCGATGGAAAACTCGCCGGAATTTTCACCCACGGCGACTTTGCCCGCTATTTTGCCGAGGTAAAAGACATTGGATCGCATAAAGTTCGTGAATTTATGACGGTTGGCCCCATTGTCATTTCCGGTGACAAGCTGGCAGCGGAAGCGCTTCATGTGTTGGAAACACATCGGATTGACGATTTGGTTGTCCTGGATGAGAATCGGCATCCGATCGGGGTGATTGATTCGCAGGATCTCTCTCGCTTGAAAATTATTTAAGAATATCCTCCAACAAACTAAAACAAATTATGGCAGCAGCAAATGATCTAAGAAAAGGAATGGCGATTCGCTACAATAGCAACCCCGCCATCGTGCTTGAAGTCCAGCATCGCACCCCCGGAAACCTCCGCGCATTTGTGCAGGTACTGATTCGTTATATTAATACGGGCAAGACGGCGGATATCCGTTTTTCCTCCACGGAAAAAGTGGATCTCGTCGATATCAACCGGCAGGAACTCGAGTTCAGCTATAACGATCACGAAGGCTACCACTTCATGGACCCCGTGAGCTTTGATACCGTGACCTTGAATGAAGACCTGCTCGGCGAGGTAAAGGACTACCTCATCGAAAATCTTAAGGTTGAAGTGCTGAGTATCGAGGGACGTCCCGCTCAGGTGGAATTGCCTGCCTCTGTCATCATGACGGTGAAAGAATCCGCAGACGGTATTCGTGGCGACTCGGCAAACAATGTGCAAAAACCCGCGACCATGGAGACGGGCAAGATCATTAACGTTCCCCTCTTTATTAAAGAAGGGGAGAAAATCAAAATCGACACGCGTACCGGCACCTACATGGGCCGGGCATAACCCAGGAAAACCTCTTGGCGAAAAACCGCCGCCGTAATAACAAGCGCCTCGATGCCACAGCGGCGGCGCGTACTACGGTCATTCCCACGCATGTCCCCAAGCGATGGGTGAAATTTGTTGTCGCGATTTTTCTCATGCCACTCGCATGGGTGCTCACGGAAACTTTTTTCACGATGTTCGCGCATACGACTGTCGAGGATCAGTTTTGGCGCACCGAGGAGTTTTATTTTTTCGCGCTCGGCTGTGTGTTGTGGATTATTGCCTTTGTCGGACTTCCGAGACCGATGTGGATTTATGTATTCGGTCATGAGCTGACGCACGCCATGGTTGTCTGGCTTATAGGCGGCGAGGTGAGTCGCTTCGAAGTCTCCGCAAAGGGCGGACATGTCATCACAAATCGCGTCAATACATGGGTTGCGCTCGCGCCTTATTTCGTCCCGATTTACAGCATTCTCTCCATTGTTTTGTGGGGGTGGGTTTCGCTGATTTATGATTTGTCCTCTTTTCGTGAGGCGCTCTTTGCTTTGATCGGCGCGGGCTGGGCGTTTCACCTTACCTTCACGATCATCATGATCCCTAAAGGCCAGACGGATCTGGAGTATGGCGGGCATTTTTTTTCGCTGATGGTGATTTACATCATGAATCTTTGCGTGATGACGGTGCTTGTCATCATTGCCTCGCCTAAAGTGACCTGGATGGGATTCGGTCGTGATTTCTTTCATAACACGGTGGATTTTTGTGTCATGGCGATGTCTCTCCTGAGGCATATCCCTCTCCATCTTCCCGGTGGCGCTTAGGATGGATCGTGCGTCCGTAGCGGCAAAAATCACCGCTCTTTTTTCCGCAGGGCCGGTGACATTTGAGCGCTTCATGCAAGCCGCGCTTTATGATTCCGAGGTTGGCTACTACTCAAGCCGTATTCGCAGCGTCGGCGCACGAGGAGATTTTTCCACAGCGTCCACTCTGCATCCGATTCTTGGTGAAGCCATCGCGACATGGTTAAAGTCATTGCGAAAATCGCAACTGCAATCCCTCCATATTATCGAAATCGGCGCAGGAACAGGCGCGCTGGCAAAGGCGATACTCGACAAGCTCGGTTTTCTAACGCGTAGCCGGACGCACTATCACATCGTCGAAGTATCCGAGCCCTTGAAGGTCATTCAGGAGGAAACCTTGCACGGTCGATCCGTGCATTGGCATGCGGATATGAATGCCGCGCTTGCAGCATGTGATGGTATCGCTCACATTTTTTCAAACGAACTGCCGGATGCATTTCCTTGTCGGATTTTTGTTAAGACAAGCGCTCAATGGAACGAACTTGCATTGGAGTTACGCGAGGGAAATCCCGTCGAGGTTTTGATCCCGGTTTCTTCTTCGGAAAAGATACTCGAACAAATTGCAGCGCATCCTTTTCCCGATGGCCAGCGAATCGAAATCCAGGAAAGCTACCGCACATGGCTGAAATCCTGGCTTCCCGTATGGCGAAGCGGAGAGATGCTGACGATCGACTACGGCGATACCTTTCCCGGTCTTTATCACCGTCGTCCCCGCGGCACGGT
>JBDTJR010000139.1:0-12383 GCA_039935735.1 Chthoniobacterales bacterium
CCCCTCCCTATACACCATGAGCACGAAAACAAATTCCCCAGTGAAAAAACAACACGGTATGCGCTTCACTCTCGTAATCACCATGATCGCGGCATTGGCAGGCATACTGTCCAGCAGCACGGCTAAAGCCCAAACGATTTACGGCGATGCCGGGCAGATTTATGTCACCAGCAATAATACGGTAAAATGGTATAATCAGGATGGTTCAGGTGGCACCACGGTCACAGTCGGCGGCCCCAATAATCCCAAAGGCCTACAAGTAGTCAGTTCAACTGGAAAACTCTACGTCGCCAATCAGGGCCCAGGAGGAAATAATGGGTTTGTCTCAAAATATCCGGATTCAAATGTGTATATCGGAGGCGTGCCCCCAATATGGGATGTCGCAGTGGCGGGAACGTCAATTTATGTCACTTGGAACACTGGGACCGTTTCTTTTCCTACTGGAATTATTGGACAATACACGAACAATAGCTTTGTAAGGCAAATAACCACCGGATTGAACGACCCGCGCGGAATAGCCGTGGATGGCTCCGGCAACGTCTATGTTGCCAATTATGGCAGTGGCACGATTGGCAAATATACCGCTAATTTGGTTTTGGTCAGTTCAAGTTTTGTTACAGGATTATCCAATCCGGAAGGCCTTGCCATAGACGCTTCAGGAAATATCTATGTATCGAGCCTCAGTGGAAATACGATCAGCAAATATGATTCCTCCGGTTCGCTCATTGTAGGCTTTTCGATCACGGGACTGGATGCTCCTTCCACTATCGCTTTGGATGGAACGGGAAATCTTTTTGTGTCGAACAGCGGCTCGGGAGTCGTGGGCAAATATAATACCGCCACGGGTGCGACTATTAACGCTTCGTTTATCACGGGAATCAGTGGCCTGACGGCAGTCACTGTCTCGACGCCCATTGCTGTGCCTGAACCTTCGAGTGTCGCATTGCTATGCATCGGCGGATTGGCATTCCTCGCATGGAGGAACCGCCGCACATTCCGGGCAATGCGTTAATGTCCATTCGGTAAGCCCGCTTTACACACGCTCCCCTCTCCCCTTGCATTCGTGCATGCAAAGGAGGGTAAGCGTGTTTCTTTTACACAAATCGTCTAGTCAATACTTATGAAAATCCCGTTTAAGATAACCGCCATTGCCTGCATCGCATCCTCTCTCTTATGCGGCTCTCCGCTAAAATCGGCACCCGCCGCCGACAAGGCTCAGCCCTTTGTCGCTTTCCAGCCTGGTGCAAATTTCACACTGCCTCCGATCGTTCTTCAATACGATGCGGCGACGAAAAGCGGTGCGAACTGGGAAGAAGTCAAACATCCGACCGTTAATGAGCGAACCGGGCCCGCTCTCGTTGGACGTGGTGTCAATTTTTTAAGAGACGGCTTGAAGCGCATGACGGGAAAGGAATTTCCTGTCGTCAGCACGAACGACCTTTCCAAGGGCATTGTGCTCACGCTCTTGAAAGATGCGCCCGAGGAAATCCGCAAAGACGCACAGGTGCAGCGTGCCTTGAAGCCGGACCCGAAGGATCACTATGCCGCTGTAGAGGCTTTTTATATCCGCAGCGAAAAAAACCGCGTCCTTATTGTCGCGAATACTGCGGAGGGTCTTACGGATGCGGTCGCGAGTCTCCTTGAATCCGTAAATTACGAAGTTCTAGGTATGGGAGTGGACTGGATCCATGTGCCGGATCATCGAAACAAACCGTTGATCTTTAGCTTAAATTTTTCGGATCGCCCGAGTTTTTACGTCCGGCAGTTATGGGCGCATAGTGGACAGTGCGGAGGTCGTGGAACGATTGCGGAGGGATTGACTGATCCCGCGGACGAGATCGATGATACAAGCTACTGGCGCTGGCTGATCGGAACGCAGCTCTGGGGAAAATCCATGGACCTTTTTCCTGGCCATGCGCTGCAGGCTTACCACGACGCTATTATAAAAAAGATGCGTGAAACCGGGAGTACCGAAGGTTTCCTCAGCCCCAATGGTGTGGGTATGGAGGCTCAGCGCCCCGCTGCAGGCCCGAATACGACTGGATTGTGCTGGTTTAATACCGATCCCAAAGGCACTCCGGGATTCGAAAAAATTTATTACTGCGACGGGAAGGAATGGAAGGAAATGCGTCACTTCGGAGGTGTGGATGTTTCCGCCCCTATCGCCCGTGAAGTGATCTTCGACGACATGAAGAAAAAATCCGAAGAGGAATTCAAAACCAATCCTGACATGCCCTTTATCTTCCCCATGGATACCGAAGATGGCGAAAACACGGAAGAGGAACGGGCAAAAAATACCGCCCATGCAAACTGGTTTCCCGAATACCTCGCCAAGGAAAAAATGCCATTCGGCCGGCCTTATGCGCTTAATGGCTTCAAGGGAATCAACCAGCCGAAGGAAATATGGGAACCCTACTCTGCTACGGATAATATTTATGCTTTAGCCTCTTATCTTCTCCATGAATATGATAAGTGGATTGACTCCCTCCCGAAGGATCAGCAGTTCACGTCTACGGGAAAATCCAAAAAAGAGCTCATCCGTTGCAGCCTGCAAAGCTACAATTATCATGATGTCCCGCCGAATTTTAACCCCGATCTGCGCCTCCGTGTCTCCGTAGCTCCTTTTCCAAAACATCGCGGCATTGGAAAGTGGGAGGGGATCACCAATCAGAACGAAACTGCACAGGCACTGCACATCATGTTGCCTTTGGAACCTTCGGCAAACTATGCTTTTTATAGCAACTCCTGGTACGCAGACGGCGGCGCGGATGGAATTCCTGCAACATGGAGCGCTTCACCGAAGGCTATCGCGGATACCTACCATAGATACTACGAGATAGGTTTCCGCTCCATCTCCTACGAGATGGATTGTAACTTTGGAAAATACGGCATCGGTTATTACCTGGCAGCCAAGATGCTCTGGAATGTCCGTCTCACCGCAAAGGATCTCGACGCGATCCGTGACCGCTGGCTTCAACGTTCCTTTGGAAGTGCGTGGCCCGAGATGAAAGTCTACTACGACTTCATGCTTCCTGAAAATTACCCTGTCAATACTGCGAGCACATGGGCGAAAGCGATTCGTCTTCTGGATGCGGCTGATAAAAAGCTCGATGGCACCAAGGAACCGGACGCCCAGCGCCGCCTTGATGACCTCAAGCAGATCTGGTACGTCCACTACCTCTTCGATAGCGGCAAATACACCAAGAATGCTCCCGAGGTGAAAGAATTTCTCTGGAAGGGTCAGATGTCCTACATCGTCGGCATGTATGGACTAATGATGCGGGAATATAACAAAAATACGAATGTAAGAGCCGTCGTCGGCCCGGAAATCAGTGCAGGTCCTGCTCATTATACCCATGCAGAGACACAGGCATGGTGGCCGAAGGTCTTGGATTTTTGGAAAATCCTGCCCGTTCAGTTGTTTGCGGATGCCACACTCGCAAACGGCAAGCCTGCAAAAACAGTCGATGTAAATGACCTTGTTGCCGTGCAGAATTTTCAGAGCTCAGTGAGCGACGCCCCTTTCGTCTATAACAGTGGCTACATGGAATATGGCACCTTTCTCATGACAGCCGTACAAAAGGGTGACCTGATCGGCTTTAAGCTGGTATGGCCTTCCACCCGTGAAAATAGCGATGCTCTCCAAAAGAAAGTTCCTTACAACGTGGAAATCTGGGACCCGGCCCATAAAGCCTGGAAACCATGGCTGAATAAAGCAACCACTTCTCAGCGATCCATTGAGATAAGCACCGCGACAGGTCAAAAACTTCAACTTGTCGATGTTCAGCTCAAGGCCCCCGGACCCGGGGTTTATCGTTTCATTCTCGGCGCAGGAGGAAATGGGGCCGCTCTTTACAACCCGACCTATAATCCGGTCACGGGCAAATATGAGAAGCCGATCGGCTTCACTTATTACAATCGTGCCGATGGGTTAACCCAGAGTGGCGTTTACATCTATATCCCAAAGGGTACAAAAAACTTCGATCTGGATATGTGGGCACCAAACACCGTGAAGACTTTGACACTCTTTACCGGGCTCCCGGATAAAAACATGACCATCTCCCGCAAAATCGATGTCGGAGCGACGGGTCTGCATTCAACTCCTCTCCAACCCGGAGAGTCGGGCTCCTTTGCATTGATCGAAGGCAATAACTTCCGTTTCCCATTCCTCTATTCCGTGCCGATGCTTTGGGCAAAATCACCCTCGGCACTTCTCGTCCCTCGCGCTATAGCGGAAGCCGACGGCTTGACAATTATAGGCTCCAAAAAATAATTTTTGTCCGTTAGAGTTTTCGAACCTTATGGCATCTCCAATGAGAATGATGACGACCGTGGCCATCCGGCCATGGCGCGAACCTGCCGTCCTTGATGACATCGTCGAGATGTGCCGCAAAAGCGCAACGACTGATGTTGCGATAATGATGATGTGCCACCCGGAAGGACTTCCCTTGATGAAAAAAATCGAGGAGTCCGCCGAGCAATTTCTCAGGATCAAGGCAAGGCTCTCCACCATCGGCGTTCGTACCGGTATTCTTTTTCAGACTTTGCTGGATCATGGTGAACGGTTCCATCCCCGGTCTCCGGTGACCTTTCAACGCATCGTGGGATTTGATGGCACGGTATCCCAATCCTGCTTCTGCCCGCTGGATGCAAACTTCCTCGAATATATTCGGGAAATGGTCACTCATCTCAGCAAGCAAAAACCGGACTTCTTTCTCGTGGATGATGATACGCGTCTCGATAATCATGCCCCGGCCCGGTGGTCCTGTGCCTGCCCGCTCCATGTCGATGCATTCAATCACTACGGAAAGCTGAACTACACGCGCGAGCAAATCTTCGAAACCATGCAGCGTGATGACGAGACTGGCCTTACCGCACGTCACACATGGCAGGAATCCGGTCTGAAAAGCCTCGTGGATTTTTCAAAAATTATTCGTAGTGTCATCGATACCGTGGATCCCTCCATTCGTTGTGGAAAATGCGTATCCGGTGGCGCGACCATGCTGACTTCCGAGCCGATCGCCCGTGCGCTTGCAGGAAATACAAAACCATTCATGCGACTCTGTGGTGCTATTTACATGCATCCCGGCCATGTGATGTTTCCTGATTCGATGATGTTTATCGCCGTGCAAAAGAGCCTGCTTACGGATGGGATCGAATTGTTGTGTGAAGCGGATACCTGCCTCCATACCCTCTATCACACTTCCACTAAAAGCTTACGAGGCTTCATTGCTGGCAGCATTCTCATTGCCGGTATCGATACGCCTTACACATGGATTCCCAGCGTCTTGGAATGGGTGCAGGCGGATGTGGACGCCTACTCTGATGCGTTGAAATCCAGTCTGCCTTTCTTCGAGGCGCTTCATACGCTTTCAAAAAGAACACGATGGCTTGGCCCGACCACGATCACAAACGGTCATCGGAAAATTTCCAAACCATGGCATGAATCGGATTCGGAATCCTGCCTCCCCAGTCCCTGGGGACATAGCATCTGCGGACGTCTCGGCATCCCCTTTGCCGTGAATGACTCTGACGCTTCAGTGTCCATGCTGGACGGTGATGCGGTGTATGACCTGACACCGAAAGAACTGGAGAAAGTTTTCTCAAAAGGTGTGCTTCTCGACGGTGCTGCCGCCTTGATTCTCGCGAAACAAGGCTATTCAGAGTGGATGGGTGTGGATGTCCGCGAAGGGGATGAGACGCTTCGTTTTGATTTCGAAAAATTTGGCGACGATGCGGCGCTCCATGGGAAATCCAGGGGGAAATATGCCTATGCTCCGCATAATCAACCGCAAGCGGTCAAATGGCTCACCCCATTAAGCGACGAGACTCAGGTCGCCTCCGCATTCATGGCCTCACCATGGTATAACAGTACCGAGCAGCACGTGGTATCCCCAGCACTCACTGTTTTCCAAAATAAACTCGGCGGTCGTGTCGCCGTCTGTGCTCATGTTTTAAGCCCATCCATGGCCGCATATTCATTTCTCGGCGCCACACGGAAGGAACAGCTCACACATCTTTTGTCCTGGCTTGGTCAAAAGCATTTGCCCGCCATAGCTCAAACAATCGTCGATACTTATTTTCTTTACGGATTCAACGAGAGTGCAAAGGAATATACCGTCGGCCTGTTCAATTTGAATCCCGACGATATCGAACCGCTCGAAATTCAATTTGATTTCGGCAAGCCATCAGGTGTGCTCAAGTTAACCGATGCGGGCCAGTGGGAAGCAATAGCTTTTACATTTCACGAGGGCGTAACCCGTTTTGAAATAAATATTCAAACAATGCAGCCGCTTATACTGCGCGTTAAGGTCTAGCCTCCTCGTATATCTGACTTCCATCGAAGGGTATGGCGGTTTTACCCACTTCAAGAAGCGGGCCGAGTTCGTAAATGTTTGTATAGCCGTAGGCACGGAGCGAGATCTGAGTTGAAAGATTAAGGGATGCCGGAGCGCTCTTCGACGCAAAAGCAGCCTGATCACCTCTGAAATTGTTATTACAATAGATGAGAATTTTTGTGGTTTTTGAAGGAAGCACTTTCTTGAGCGTTTCTTCCGTGAAATCGGTGAAGGGAAGATTGACCGCCTCTTTAATATGGCGCAAAGCATACTTATCCGTGCTGCGGGCATCGAGAAGCACGGTGTCTTTTTCCGCCATAGCGGCAAGAAATTGCTTTTCCGTGAGGCGGGCGGCTTCACGCGGTTTGGCGGATTTGACGACGATTTTCTGAAATCTCTGATAGTCGATCAGAGAGTTTGGAATCGGCTCTGCTGCGGCGAGGGTGCTGACGGAGACGATAAGAGGCAGGATGGAACATAGTGTTTTCATAACCACTATTTCTAACAAACAGCCGTAACCGACTTGTGAAAGTTTGGTAAAAAGTTCGTAAAATTTTCGCGTTCAAAAATTGGAGCGTGATATCATTGGAAAATTATGGAAGCATGCGGCATGGCTAAATCCAAATCGGGCTCCAAAAAAACAAATCCGCCAAAACCCAATCAACGTGGATTCCAACAGGCTGCTTTTACCGGATTCCAAAAATCTGTCGGTCTTACGCCTGGTATGGGCAAACAAAAAATTGTCCAGAAAGGGAATCGCGGCAGGTAAACGATTCTCTCTATTCTCGCCAGTTAACGGCGACGTGACTATATCTGAAGGATGATCTTCTCCCCTCAGAGACGATATTTTTTTTGCGTGGCGGTTTCTACCGTTGCTTGCTTTTTTATCGCGGGATCTTCGCTTTTCGCTGACCCCTCATCCATTGCTCCCGTGCAAAAAACTTTGTTCCGCCTTGTAAAGCGGAACAAGGGACACGGAGGCGGTGTTGTTCGCATCAGCGGACCCGGCGGCGTTTTGTATGAAGGAGCTTCAGGACTTACCGCAGGCCCCGGTTCACCAAGTATGACGCCGGACACTCCATTTGAGATCGCAAGTATCACAAAGGCTGTCACTGCCGTGACGATCATGAAGCTTACGGAGGATGGCAAGCTAAGTCTGGACTCCCGGCTCGGCGAACTTTTGCCCGAAGACCGGACACGCGGCTTCGACAAAAATATCACCATTCGCCAGTTGCTCTCGCACACAAGCGGGTTGCCCGATTACTGGACGGATGGCCCTTACGACCACAAGGGAAACAACGCCTTTCTGCGTGCATTTCTTGCGGAACCTGCCCACTTCTGGAAGCCACAAGAAATGCTCAACTTTGCACGCGACATGCCCGCAAAACCACCGGGGAAAGGGTTTAATTACTCAGATACGAATTATGTTCTCCTCGGACTTATCATCGAACACCGCACTGGCCGCTCCCTTCATGATGTTTTTCGCAGCATGATTTTTGAACCACTGGGTATGCGCGATACCTGGCTTACCTATCATGAAAAACAACGTGGAATGCCTCCCTCTCATCGTTATGAAAAGGATGATGATTTGAATGCTGTTCCGCGCCAGAGTGCAGACTGGGCAAGCGGAGGGCTTGTCAGTACAGCGCATGATCTGGAACGTTTTTTGCGCGGTCTGGCGTCCGGCAGATTATTTAAAAACCACACTACCCTGGATGCCATGCTCAAGGCTGTACCGGTAGGCGAAGAGGACATCTCTTATGGCCTCGGCCTTTACCGCGTGAAATTGAGCAATGGGCTCGGCGAAATCTGGGGGCATGACGGCCACGGCAACTCTTTTGCCTACTATTGGCCACAACGTGACATCACGTTCACCGGAACCCTCAACCAGACCGAAAATGACTGGTGGCCTCTTGCCGAGTCCTTCATAGAGGGCAAGGAGCCCGGCTTTGTGATTCCCAAAAATGGAAAGTCATTCACTTTCAGCGTCATTACCGGCTGGGACAGCCTCTATATGTACCGGGGAGTGAACTCTCTTCGCGACAGCGGCTATGGCTACGGCATCTCGTGGGTGGACTTGACGACAACTTACGGCTTCACCGAAAATGATTTTCTCACTTTTGATCTGTGGCAGTGTTTTGCCACTCAGGGTCCCACTTATCGGGAACTCGATCCCAGTGTTATCTATACGCATGTCATCCATGACGTGGAGTTAAGCCTGGAATACGATTTCTCCTATGGCTACGGCAGTGGAAATTTCTACTCCAACGAGATCGGTGCCACCGCCGCCCGTGATTTCAAATTTGGCAAAGTAACCCTTACCCCGTCGATCAGTTACTTCTTCAATTTCGGCCCCGATGCTGCGGCTGGAAACGGTTTTGCAAAGGCGGACTCCAGCTATCTGCTCATGCGCCTCGATGGCAACGTGCCACTCTACCGCAATATCATTTCGCTCGCACCATGGACGGCGCTTGGCGTGAATTTTCAGTATAATACCGCCGGCGATATCGATGACCCCCAGCCCTTCACTGGGCCCAATAACTTCGAATGCGGCATCGCACTGCCTATTAGACTCACCAAAATGGTCACCGTATCGGGTTATGCCGCTTACAGCCGGACTCTCACGGACTTAACGAATACCTCTCCCAATACGTTCTGGAGCGGCGTTCGTGTGACCTTTTCATTTTGAAAACAAAAAAATCGATATTCCCTATTACTGTATTAATTTTTTTGCTACTGAGGGTTTGATCCCTCTTACAATTTTAAATAGCTGACTACATGGAATATTACTGAGCCTCAAATGCATTCCGCCGCGTCCTCAGGATTGAAGCGCGGCGGATACTTATTGCCTCCAATTGGAAGCATTCATTTTGATTGTTTGTGATTTGGTCAGATCACTTCGCGAAGGTCACTTTATCGTCGGCTTCGAGAAGGTCGAAAAGCGTGCTTTTCGCAGGATCAATTCCGGCCTCTTTACACGCCCCTTCAAACCATTCTCTTTTCTCCGAATTATCCGCAAAGCTGTAAGCTTCTGCGTTGTCGCCCCACTCCTTAATTTCTGTGTCCGATTTCGCCGTGCCGTTTTCATTTAACCATTTTGCAATCGCTGCATCGTCTGCTCCGGTCTCTACTTGTGCCTTGAAGATGTCTCCGGTGATTCCTTTGAAACCAAAGAGATAGTTATCAAGCGGACAGTCGTAATGATATTCCCCGGCTTTTCCAGCCAGGTCTGCGCGGGCTTTATCGATGGCTCGGGCGAGGACGGCGTATCCCCCGATACGGGTGCGTGGGCTGCGAGGTGCTTCTTTTGTAAGGTCTGTTAGTGTTGTTGTGCTCATAGTTTTGTTTAGTTCGGTAACTTAATATACAGATGTCTATTAATCGTCAAGTGTTAATTATTAGACTTTTTGTCGTTTAAGCGGTAAGTTGTCTGAAAACTATCCTCTGATGGCAAAAGGTCCTGAATATATTGATCCCCGTATCCGCCGCACGCGCAAGCTGCTGCAGCAGGCCTTTTTTGAATTGGTAAAGGAACGGGCTTTCGACGCCATTACGGTTCAGGATATCGCCGAACGGGCCACGCTGAACCGCGCAACCTTTTACATGCACTTCGTGGATAAGTTTGCGTTGCTGAATTACACGATCGGCGAACTTTTCCTCGAAAATCTAAATGCGCGTCTGGGCGAGAACCCTCCCTGCAAACTCCGCGCCCTGATTCTCACTACCTGTGAATTTCTCAAGAAAGCAAATGAATATTCTACGGGCTGCAATCAATTTGCCCCGCTTCTCGAATCAAAGGTGAAAAACCTCATCCGCGAAACACTCTATGTGGAGTTAAAGAGTCGAAATCCCAAAAAATCCCGCACCGATGCCGACCTCGGTCTCGCGGCTACCGTTGCAAGCTGGGCAATCTTCGGTGCTGCTCTCGAATGGAGTCGCAGCGAGCGCGCTGCAAATGCAGAGGCCTTCACGGAGCAGGTCATCCCGCTTATTCTCGCAAGTCTCGAAATATCCAGTGGTGGCACCTGCGGCAAAGGTTCCAAACCTGTATCCCCGTCTCGAAATACAGCAGCCTCTACCCGCACTTAGAGTAACGGTTGCAGGCGCTTAAAAAGAAGGAGCCATAGGCTCTTACTTACTACCGATGGAATTGATACCGTTAATCTTCCACTCGCCGCCCACCTTGATGATTTGAACCGTGATCCGATGGCTTTTCCATGCGGGATCTTTTGTATTTAGCAGTAGCGTGCCCTTGCTGTCTTTAATGTCCGTAGAGGAAACCAGGAAGGGAGCCTTCGGAATATCAAATGCTCCAATGATCGGATCAATATCAGGGTTATCGCCCACCCGTTTCATATATTCCGCATAGGAGGTTTGAAACGCGGGAGTCAGCAGCTTATTGCCCACAATAAAAGTTGCAGGCTTCCAACTCTTTTGCTGCGTGCCTTCCATATATTTCGCAAAGAATTCATTCACCACGTTATTCACGGCACTATTTTCTTTCAGTAAATTTGAAGGATTGATCGTACGAGGAGCTCCACTCTGTGCCATACATAAAACGGGAAGCAGCAATGCAACAGCGAGAAGAAATGAAATGCGGATTTTCGTTATCATTTTTAGAGGGGTTAAGGATCGACAGGGTTTTTGCGCTCTACGATGAAAAGATCCGCGCTTATTGCGGGTAGTTTTGCAAAAAAATCCGGAGCGCAATTGAAAGTTGCTCCGAGCACTTCACTTGAATACGCAGGAATACAACCCGAAAAGCCAATATCCTGCACCATTGCCTGGTCAAAGAAGATACAAAAGTGAATCTCCTCACTGCCGATATTCTCGATATGATGAGGATAGGCCCGTGGTATGAAATAAAGATCGCCGGGACCGAGTTCATACGTATCCACTTTCCCGCCGGAGCTCAGCACGGTCATTCTCGCCCGGCCTTTATGAACGTATCCCATCTCCGCTGTTTGCGGATGCCAGTGCGGTTCACGCATTGCGGTATTTTTAAGACGAAGCGAAAACATCGCCAGGTTTTCCAACGCGGGCCAGAGACTGCTTTTCGCCGTTACCGCAGATCCGTAAGGATTTTGGATACTTGGCGTGACTTTTTCAGCGCTGAATTTTAATGGACTCGGACGCCGTGCCTCCGCAGGAATTTCAGCCGGAGTTGAGCGTTTCCCAATAGCGATATCTTCCGGCGAGCGCTTAAGCCCCTCGAAGAAGGATGAGGGTAATCCCCATGTATTTCCCAGCACCGCGTCCGACATACAACCCACCGTACCGGATAGGCCAAAGTCCTCCGGCAACTCGTGTGAAAAGGCGAGAAGGAACTCCGCTTTTCCCTTACCTGTATTCTCAATATGATGAAGACTACCGGCGGGAATAAAAAACATCTCTCCTTCCTCAATGGTAAAACTATCGCGGTAGCTTCCATTGCTGAAAACTGTCACCAGCGACGAACCCGAAAGACAATAAGTGAGCTCATGCGCATTCGGATGCCAATGCGGCTCACGCACACCGAGCGGTTCCAAGACAAGGCGATAGAACGCCATGCGTTGCAGGAGAGGAAAATTCTTTGCATCCACCGCAAGCCTGGTTCCTCCCGAAGCCTTGATTTGAGGCTCGGCAGTGCCCGTATGGAAAACGTGTGCTGAAGACATGAGAGGTAGAGTCGACTCCTCTCAAAGCTATTTGAAAATGCACGGCAAACAAGTCAAAAGCCTGCACATTTCAGAAAGGTCACACGCTCTTTGGTGCAGGCTCAATCGCTTTACTCGCAGTAAATTTACGAATAATCACGTAGAATACCGGGGTAAGAAAAATTCCAAAAACCGTAACGCCCAGCATTCCCGCAAAGACCGCCGTACCGAGGGTCTGGCGCATTTCCGCACCCGCTCCCGAACCGAGCATCAAAGGAACGACCCCCGCAATAAACGCGAAGGATGTCATAAGGATAGGACGCAACCGCACCTTACAAGCTTCGACTGCAGCTTCTGCAGCACTCTTACCTGTGTCTTCGATTTGCTTCGCAAACTCCACGATCAGAAT
>JBDTJR010000140.1:0-14510 GCA_039935735.1 Chthoniobacterales bacterium
TATTGATCCACCCCGTGCCTTTATTTTCAGCCGTTGCTGGAGGACGCGCGGATTCCAACCCAATGGCAATGTGACAAAGAAACCCCTCGGTGTTTCCCGTCTCGCTCATTTTTGCGGAAATCTGCGGTGCATAGGCTTGCATCGCATGGCCCGGAAACATCGCCATCGACTTCCCGAGCATCTTCGTGCCGATCATCCAGCGGTATAAACTGTTCGAGACGATTTCATCAGAAGGGTCGTTCACGTCCATGAGTGTTCCGTAGGCATAGGACTGCCCACTGTGTATCCAGATATTGCGGATATAAAAGCTGGGGCGGTCCGTGTGCTTCACGTTAAAAACCAGCGGCTTGTCGCGGTGATTTGGCGCATAAATCCAGTCCACGCCATAGCCGAGAATTTCATAATCCACCGTACTGAGAAGCGCCGATACTGCATCCAGCAACCCATCCGGTGTATTGGCTACTACCAGCACACGGTTCTTTTCGCTGCGAAGAAAAAACGCTTCCTTCGCCGCGTAAATATCCTTCGGGTCTGGCGCGAGCGCCTTTTTAATCTCAGGATCGTTCTGGATATCCGGTGATGCATTCTTCAGCAGCGTGAGCACAATGCCCTTCGAGAGATCGTTCTTGCTGACAATGTGAAATTCCTTCCCCGTCATGCGCGTTAACCCATCGCGCAAATAATTCGCAGCGCGACCCAGCGTGAAAGCCGGCGTCTGATCGGACCAGAGCGGATCGCTCACCTCTGACCAGTTCACCCCGGTCTTAGCCACAGGATCATATTGAAGCACGATTTCGGCCTGCGTAAAATCCGGGCCTGGATGATACGCCGTAAAGGGAACACCCTGCGATGCGGGTTTCGCCTGGGTAAAACTCAGGGAGAAAGCCGCAAGCGCTACGGTTAATAAGACGGATCTGCGGAATAAAAAGCTCATTGGAGTGGCGAAACGTAGCAGCCTCTCTCCCGGAGTGGAATGTGTCCAACCGCTATATATATTTCTAATAATGCTAACCCGCCTTCAAGGCAGCGGACTTCTCCGGTAATCCCTCGGGGACTTTCCCGTGAACTTCCGGAAGCGCGTGCTGAAATGAAACTGGTTTTCAAACCCGCAGGCCAACGCGATGTCGCCGATGCTTTTATCCGTCGCCACCAGCAGTTGCTGCGCTTCGTGCAGCCGCCGCTCCTCCACATATTCCATGGGGCTGCGTCCCATCTGCTCGCGAAAAAAATGTGCAAACCGCGAGGGCGAGAGATGTACTTCCTTCGCCAGTTGATTCAGCGTCAGTGGCACTGTGTGGTTGTTGTTGATAAAATTAATGATCTTCGTGATGCGCTCGTCCAGTTGCGCATACTGCTGGTGCGGATTAATGCGATGCGCCAGCAGCAGCGCGCGCTCGAAGGCATTCTCCGCAAAGATCGCGCGATCCGGGAAAGGGCTTTTCGAAAATTCAAACATGTCCTTCAGCGCGTCGATGATCGGAGCCATGTCCTCTACCTCCGAAAGGTCAAGCGCACGGATACGCGGCAGCGGCGACGGCCAGTTTAACAATCGCTCGATTTCTGCACGCGGCACAAAATACGCATACGTCTCATGCGTACGGCTCAGCGCTTCCAGCTGATACGGCGTATTCGCTTCCACAAGGACGAGTTTCGGCGCTTCGAGAATGCAGGAATTCTTGCCGCACTTCACGCGTATGGCCCCTTTGCTGATATGGCTGAATGTCCAGAATGGAAAATCCGGCTCGCGTGCAAAGCGCGTGCCCGCAGGATTATCCGTCTTACTTGAGGCCGTAAACATCTAGCAGTTTTAGAAATAAATATAGCCGTTCTGTCAATTCCCCACCACGAAAAACGTGATATTCTGAAAACATAAATAGAAATCATTTATGAGCACATCTACCGATACTCCCGTTCTCAGCGCCGACCAACTTGCCCAACTCGACAAGGACGGCTACTGCATCACCGATATCTTGTTCGACGAAGCGACCCTCAAGGCGATCCAGTCGGAATTCCAGCGCATGTGGGAAGAAGAAATCGAAGCCGCGGAGAAATCCGGCGACGCCGCCCGTATCGACTTCGCCCATACAAAGCCCTTCATGTCGTATCTGCACCTCCAGAGCGAAGCCTGCAAGGCCTTCACTCAGCTCCCTCCTTTCGTAAATGCCTGCCGTCAGATTCTCGGCCCCGATGTCGACATGACATGGGATCAGTCAATTATCAAACCGCCATCGGAAGGCAAAGCCTTCGGCTGGCATCAGGACGCCTACTATGCGGTCAAGGGCGACTACGCAAAGAACGCGATTCCCGAAGACCTCGTGAATCCGAAAAAATCGATCACCTTCTGGTGCGCGATCACGCGCACCATTGTCGACAACGGCACACTCTGGGTCGTCCCCGGCATGCACAAGCAGGGCCTGCTCCCGCACGTCTACAATGAAAGCACCCGCGAATGGCAGGGCCAGCACGACACGTCATGGAAAGTTCCCGCCGTGCTAAAAGCCGGACAGGTCCTCGTCTTCACAAACTGCACCCCACACGGCAGCGGCGCGAATATCTCCAAAGAAATCCGCATGGCCTACCAGATCGGCTACAGCGTCCCCGGACTGGTGAAGAGCAACTCACCCCTCCCGCTCCTGCGCGATAACAAGGCGTGCAAGGAACTGGAACTTACTGCGGTTTGAAATGCGTAAGGTCCGTCAGAATATTCCGCGATAGCTGAATAATGGGACGCGGCGGAGCACGTCCCTCCATTTGAGACCGAATCTGTAAAATAGGCGGACTCCCAATTATAGGCTCCGAGGCTGAATCGAGCATAGCTCGATTCTCCAATGCGTGAAAAAATTACGCCGTATCAACTTACGGCTCTGATGGAGGGACGTGCTCCGCCGCGTCCCATTATCGATTTCTTCCTACCCCAATATTTCCCGCAATCCTTCGAACACACTCTCCGCGTAAAAATCATTTCCCTGCGCGGTGAGGTGAATTCCGTCCTCGATCACCATCTCGCTCATCGCTATTTTCTTCCGCTCAATAATGGACGGCATATCAATGATCGACAGCGCAAGCTCTTCGCGCATTTGCTGCACCACTTCATAATACGGCGCATAATTCTCCGCATACGATTTCCCATTCCCCTGCGTATACTTCAGCGGCTTCCCACCGGGCCGCGCGCGTTCCACGAGGGGAAAATGCCCCGCCAGCAAAATCATCCGCCCGTTTAGCTGCGTGATGCAGCGATGAATCTTCCCAAGATTTTCGCGGAATTTCTCCAACGACACACGTGGCACCGTCACCGTCGGGCGCACATTGCAGTCATTCACACCGAACTCCACCACGACAAGCTCCGGTAAATGTGGCGTGATATCCGATTCGATACGGGCCGCACCTTCGTCCGTAGTATCGCCGGAAACGCCGCGATTAAAAACGCGAAACGAATCCGGCCGCCACACATTCAGTTTCAGCGCGAGTTGCGTGGGCCACCGTCGCAATTCATCCACGGTCTTCACCTCGGTAATCGAATCCCCAAAGCACACGATATTTTTCAAATCGGATTTCATAGCGCTCGTATTCATAAATTAGATTTCCGCCTGATGGCGATATCTTCCGGGCGACACGCCCATAAACTCCTTGAACGTCCGTGCAAAGAACGACACCTCCTGGTAGCCGACATTCGCAGAGATTTCCTCTATCGTCTGCGTCGTCGTGCGCAGCAACCGGCATGCGTGCGTCATGCGCAGGCGCCGCATGTATTCCACCGGCGACATGTGAAGGCTTCGCGAAAACACGCGCCGAAACTGCGCCACGGAAAATCCCGTCATCCGCGCAAGTTCCTCGATCGATTCCGGCTCGATCAGATTCGCCGACATGCGACTCAGCGCGGGATGCAGCCGCAACAGATCGGCATGCCGCGCCTCGTGGTAGTCCAGCTTCATCGTCTTGCGATATTCCGGCGCACGCACGAGATGCAGGAGAATGCGCGTCACCAGTGCCTCCACCGCCCGGCCGTAGCCGAGATTCTCATCCGTGGTTTCCTTCGCCGCTTCCAGAAAGTATTTCTTCGCCACCGCGTCACCCTCCATCGCGAAAAAATCCGGAAACCCCAGCATCTCCGGCAGCGTGAGCGACTGCATCATCGTCGCCGTGTAGTGCACCACGATGACATCGATCGGATGCTGCGGATCGTGCGACGCGCTTTGCCGGATCTTCCGCCGAAAATTCCCACATACTCCCGGATAGAGCGGATACTCGCGATCCTCCACGCGCATCACACCGCGCCCTTTCACGATGTAAAAAAACATATCGTCTCCAAGGATACGTTCCTTCATGTCCCAGCTCTTTTCACAGTGATGCAGGTGTGCTCTCACAGCGTCGAGCTGCATTTCCCGAAAGACGCTTTCGAGCCAAAACGTATCATCCATCCCTTTAAAATATGCGAAATGAGCGAAAAAGACAGAAAAATACGTGGTCAGGACATGGCGAAACCACCCTTCTTGCCCTAGGGTGCTGACATATGAGCACAAGCACTCTTGAACCCATCGCAACTCCAAAAACCCTCAGCGTCGAGCAAGTCGAGCAATTCAATGAACTCGGCTACTTCGTCGTAAAAGACCTTTTCACGAAACACGAAGTCGCAGAAATGCTCGCCGAGTGCGAGGCCATCCTCGCCGGTGAATATTCCGAGCTTTATCAGGGCGCTTTTCAAGTTGATCCCGGTTCCACGGACGAAAAGAAAGCCGAGCGCAAAATCACCGCCGTCGTCGAACGCAGCGCGATCTTCCGCAAGCATCTGCTCAAAGACGCTCTCGTGCGCCGCATGCAGGACATCCTCGGTGAAGACATTCTTCTTTTCCGCGACATCCTCATGCTCAAGCCCGCCCTCGTGGGTTCGAAAATGCCTTGGCACCAGGATTCGAACTACTGGAAGATCGCTCCTACGGAACTCTGCTCCGCATGGACCGCTCTCGATCCCGCCACCAGCGAAAACGGCTGCATGCAGGTCATTCCTCGCTCACACCGCCTTCCGCTCATCAAGTCCCGTCTCGAAGAAGGCTCAGGCCCGCTCGAAGACGATCAGGTCAGCCTCGACCAGGCCATCGAAGTTCCCATGGAGCCCGGTAGCTCCCTGTTCTTCCACAGCCGCCTCCTTCACGGGTCGAATGCAAACCTCAGCCCGAATTCCCGTCGCGCCTTCATCACTTCCATGATGTCCGCGAAGAGCACGCAGACAAAATTCGGCCCCTACATCCGCTCCCGTTACTTCCAGGTCTCTGGAAAGAGCTACCCGGATTGTGTGAAGAGCTCGACAAACGTCCTGTAACTCGCCGTCAATACACTCATACCTCTTTACCAAATGAACACTCATCCTTCCCGTAATGCGTCCAGTGATGTCCTTGCGAGAAAATGCACGGCTTGTAGTGGCGCATGCTTTAAGAAGACGCTCAATGCCTGCGCCACCGCGCCCGGCAACCGCAACGAGACCAAGGCGCCCGCGTTCAACGCCGCGCAACAGGCCATGCGCCGGTGAGTTCCCTCATCTTGTAGAAAATAAAGTCTGATTGCTGTCAGCAAAATAGCGGGACATGACACATCATGTCCCGCTTTTGCTTTCCCCCTTTGCGTAAATCTTCACTTTTTGAATTATTCGCTTGCGAAAAAAAGGGCTCTTGATTTTATTCAGCACGTGCTAAGCACGCACCTAAATTTATGAGCAGCAAACCAAAGATCGCCATTATTGGCGGAGGTAGTCCGAACTGGGTAAAAAATCTCGTGAAGGACATGTTCCTTACACCATCGATTTCAGACGCAACGTATCTGCTCTATGATATCGACTTAAAAGCCGCAGAGCTGAATGTCGCATTTTTGCAGAAGCTGGCCACCCAGTTAAAGATTTCGCCGAAAATTATTGCCTCGGACCGTATCGAGTCCCTCGAAGGCTCGGACTACATTGGCATCACGGTTTCCACAGGGGGCTTCGCTTCCATGGCCCACGATCTCGCCATCCCGGAAAAGTTTGGCATTTACCACACGGTCGGCGATACCTCCGGCCCCGGCGGCTGGGCGCGTTTCATTCGTAACTACGGCCCCTTCATGCAAATGGCGGAAACGATCCGCAAAGTAGCGCCTAATGCTCTCGTGCTCAACTACACGAACCCGATGACAACGCTGACCGATGTGCTTTGCCGCGAGCTGGATAACCAGGTCGTCGGACTTTGCCACGGTCTTTTCGAAAATCTCGAACTCATCAAGCGCCACTACAAGCTCGCAGACGAAGGCGAGATCAGCATCAACTACGGCGGACTGAACCACTTCTTCTGGTGCGATAAAATCAAGGTGCACGGCAAGGACGTGATCAAGGATTTCCAGGATTCCGGCAAAAGTCTCTCGGATCTTTTGACTTCCGCCTATGTGGATAGCGCGGGCCATTCCTCACCCGATCGCGAAGTCGCCTCGGAGTTATTCAAACTCACTGGACTTCTCCCTTATCTCGGAGACCGCCACACCTGCGAATTTTTCGCCTGCTACATCACCGATCTCAAGAAGATGGAGCAGTATAAGATCAAGCGCACGGATGTTGCCTTCCGCATCAAGCAGCATGAGGAATTCCGCGAGAATCTTCAGAAAATGGTTGATGGCGAAATCGAGCCGGATTATTTCAAGCGCTCGCGTGAGACCGCTGCGGACATCATCGAGGCGCATTACACCCAGAAACCTTTTGTCGACGTGGGAAATCTTCCAAACATCGGCCAGATCAGCAATCTCCCGCTCGGCGTCGTGGTGGAAACCGCAATGCGTGTGGACCAGAATGGCTTCACCCCGCTCTGCTTCGGGGAACTCCCGCAAAGCGTCCTTTCCTTTGTCCAGCCTTACGCTGAAATGTTTGAGATGACCGTGGATGCCTGCATGGAAGGCGACCGAGTAAAAGCGCTTCAGGCGTTGCGTCACGATCCCGTTTGCGCGAATCTAACCACGCGCGAAGTCCTCGATATGGGTAATCAGCTTCTGGATGCCCATAAAGACTGGATTGACTGCTTTTAATTTTTAAAAGCTTTCGGGTTGAAAGTATCCGAAAAACGATTGAGTATCCGGGTTCTGAAAAAACCCCTCTATAGATTTTGCAGGAAGATCTGCGGAGTTCTCGCCGCGACAGCATTGCTTGGATACTCCGTTTCCGCACACGCGAATGAACCGACCACCACCTCGGATGGAAAGGTAATCCTCCGTGTCTACGGTCTGCCCTCGCTGCAAAGTGTCGAGTCGCAGCCGATCAAGGTATTCCGCAAGCTACACCCGGAAATCGATCTGCGCTCGGCTGCGGGATTAAAGGTCGAAGGCGTGGGTGAAGAAGTCGGCCCTCTCATGATGATCGCCGGCGGTATCGCGCCGGACGTGCTGTATATCAACTTCCGCAAGATCGACAGCTATGTAAGACAGGGGCTGCTGTCTCCGCTCGATGATTTCGTCAAGGACGCAAAGGCCAAAGATCCCAACTTTTTCAAAAACCGCGTGCTCCCGCAGATGGAGCCGGTCATCAACCGGTATGGACTCGACGGCAAGCACCATATCTATGCGATGCCGGAATCCATCGCAGTCCAGGGACTTTACTATAACAAGAATCTCTTCCGTCAGGCCGGCCTTCCCCTGCGTGCCCCGAAGGACTGGAATGAACTCGTCGAGTTTTCAAGAATCCTGAAAGAAAAGATTCCGGAAGTCTGTCCGTTTGCCGTCGGCAAGGGATTGATGGGCTCCTGGTATATGATTAATTTCCTGTGGTCCGCAGGTGCCGACGCCGTGAAGGAAATCTCACCGGGTGAATGGCGCGCCGTTTACAACACCCCGGAAGCGGTCACCGCTTTTGAGTTCTATTATAAACTGGTGAATGTTGATCATTACGCCCAGCGCATGGATGCCTCCGAGCTGAACGATCCCCGCTTCATCGACAGAACCGCGATGTTTTTCAGCTACATCGGTGAAAAGGTCGCCGCAGATCCCGCCGTATTCAGTTTCGGCCCGGTTCCAAAAGGCCCCACCGGCATACGCGGCGCGGAACTCAATGCCCGCATGTATGGTATTTTCTCCGGTGTCACCGATCCGAAGGTGCGCAAGGCCGCTTGGGAATTCATCAGCTTTGTGGGAAGTGATGAGGCCCAGAAGATTCTCGCCCAGGGCTTCGTGGAAACCGGCGATGCCGCTCGCGTAAATCCCCTGGATTTGCAGCGTTTCGGTTTCAGCGAATACCTTCAGTTCACCCAGCCCGGCCTGATCGAGGACTACAAAGAAGCGATCAAGACCAGCCAGCCCGAGCCCTACGGCAAAAATTGCGATACCGTCTATAACGAGATGACCCGCCCCATGGAGGCCATCCTGCTTAGCTCCAGCATCGCGGAGAATTGGAAAAAAGGCGACATGGTGGCCGTGCGCACGGAGATCAAACAAATCCTCGATAAAGCAGTCGGTGAGACCAACGAGCGCATGATCGGTTTCATATCTCCCGAGAAAATGAAATTCCGCCGGACCGTCGCCGCCGTAGTCGTCAGCGTGATTCTCCTGATCTTTCTTGTCGTCGGCTGGTCGATCTTCCGCACCTTCAATGCCGTGGGTGTGGCAACGGCAAAAACCAAAGGCTCGCGCGTCATCATGGCATGGGCGTTTCTGATGCCCGCTGTTTTGCTGATGATCATGTGGAGTTACTTCCCGCTGCTCCGCGGTATCACCATCGCGCTTCTTGACTACCAGCTCGTGATGAAATCGACTTTCGTCGGCCTGGATAACTTCGCCACCGTGCTCTTCGAGGCGGATTTCTGGACCTCCCTGCTCGCCACCGCTCATTATGCGTTCTGGATGCTCACGATCGGCTTCTTCACGCCCATCTTCCTCGCGTATATGCTTCACCTCGCGCCGAAGGCCAGTATCTTCTTCCGCACAATCTATTATGTCCCCGCGCTCTTGACGGGAACCGCCGTCTTTGTCTTGTGGAAGGAATTCTTCACCGTCAATGGCATGATGAACCAGATCCTCGCATTCTTCGGCGTGAATGTCGGCAGTGCGTGGCCGGATGATCCCTTCCTCGCGATGATTTCCTGCGTCATCCCGACCGTGTGGGCCGCTGCCGGACCAGGGTGCCTTATTTACCTCGCCGCCCTGAAGACCATCCCCGAAGAGCAGTTCGAGGCTGCGGAGATCGACGGCGCGGGCTTCTGGCACAAGACCTTGAATATCGTCTACCCCGGTTTGAAATCCCTGATCCTGATCAATTTCATCGGTGCGGTGATCCTCATTTTCCAGACTTCTCAGAATATTCTCATCATGACGGCGGGCGGCCCGAACCGGGCTACGGAAGTCACCTCGCTGCTTATTTTCTATGAGGCATTCCTGCGCCTTAAGTTCGGCACATCGACGGCTATGGCCTGGATCATCGGTTCCATTCTCGTCGGCTTTGCCGTAATCCAATTACGCAAACTCAGCCAGATGGAATTCAAGACATCCAAATAAACCATGAGTTTCTTTTCTCCCATCACCGCCCGCTCTCCTGCCCTGAGGTGGATCTATGGCGGAGTGTATGCCATTTTGATCTTCGGTGCGGTAACCATGGTGCTCCCGCTGCTCGTAAGTCTCACCGGTTCGGTCGCCGGAAACTACGATGCAAACCTCGTTTCTTTTTTCCCGCGTTTTCTCCACAGTCCGACGGACCAGTGGAGACGCTATCTCGACGCGAAATACAGCGGCACCGTGGATTATTATTCCGTCGCGCATAATCAGCCCGCCCTCGCCATGAAAACCGCCAGCCTCCCCGCTGCGCTGCCCGACGCGGAGAAAATCAAGCTTTGGAAAGAATTTCTTCAGGAGTCACCGGTTCCCGCAGATCGCTTTTTGATCGGCTTCACACGGCCGAACCCCAAGGAGGCCGCTTATTATAATCGGCAATTTGTAAAATATCTTCTGAAGAAATTCGGCAGCGTGGATGCGATGAATGAAAAGCTGAACACGCTCTTTGCCTTCACGCAGGATATCGTGCCTCCGCTCTCGACGCTGATCGGCCCTGTGCCTCAGGAAAATGCCTTTGGTTCGGAGTTCATCGAGTTTGAGAAAACCATTCCCATCGAAAGAAAGATCGCATGGAATGCCGGCTCCTATTTCCGCAATCTTTTCGTCCCGCAGCAATTCGGTTTCAGTATCAATGCGTATAACACCTCTGCTGGAACACACTATAAGGACTTCTCCGAGATTTCTTTTTCCGCCACCGTTCCCCATCTCGGGAAAGCCGCATGGTACCAATTCGTTTCAAAGGCCGTCTCTCCCCGCTACATCGAACTGACTCCCGAGGGCGAAGCCGCTCGTGTGAAAAGCGGACTCTCGAAAGCGAACTTCATTCGTTCCTCCGCAAAACCCGAGCAGCTTGTCGTCAATTCCCCGGATCTTCAGTTCTCCGCATGGGCCGCCAAAAAAGGAATCGCGAACGCACAGATCCCGCAGGTCGATCTCGACTATGCGGACTTTCTTGAGCATCGCACTTTTTGGATCGGCCAGTTTCTTACACAAAACTACGTCTACGTGCTTGATGGCGTGGTTTTCCAAGGCACCGCGCTGATGAATACGATCATCCTCATCATCCTCACGGTGGGTGGTGCGCTGATCGTCAATCCCCTCGCGGCCTACGCGCTCTCCCGCTTCAAGCTGAAACAGTCCTATACCATTCTGCTTTTCTTCCTGCTCACGATTGCCTTTCCCGCTGAAGTCACCCTCATTCCGAATTTCCTCATGCTCAAGGAACTGAACTGGATGAATACCTTCGCCGCACTCGTCGTGCCGGGTCTCGTCAATGGTTTCTCCGTTTTCCTGCTGAAGGGATTCTTCGACAGTCTTCCCCGCGAACTTTACGAAGCCGCGGAAATCGATGGCGCCAGCGAGAGCGTCATCTTCTGGGGCATCACCATGAATCTCTCCAAACCCATTCTCGCCGTCATCGCGCTCAGTGCCTTCACCTCCGCCTATGGCGCCTTCATGTTCGCCCTCATCATCGCGCCCGATCCGAAGATGTGGACGCTCATGGTTTGGATCTACCAGCTTCGTCAGAACGTAGGCCCGGATATCGTCTACGCCTCCGTCATCCTCACCGCCCTGCCCGTACTGATCGTGTTCCTGTTCGCACAGAACATCATCCTCCGCGGTATCGTGGTCCCTTCGGAGAAGTAAGCGAATCAGCAATTAATGGAGGGACATCCTCCGGCATGTCCCATTATGGATCGAATGCTCACGCCCCTCCATCCCTCCATAAGCGATCAAACTTGTAAATACCCGGGATTTCAACCGTGGGCTCCTATGGAGAATGGAGCGCAGCGACATAGCCTGCCATAGGCAGCCCGAAGGGTGAAGCGCTAGCGGAAGCAAACGTGCTCCGTCGCGTCCTTCCCAATAAACCGAGCGCAGCTCGCTAACTAGATATCCCCGCTACTCCAGCCACTCCGCTAGATTCTCGCGCACAAAATCATCATCCGTCAACCAGCCGTACGCTTTGGAAACGCGATCCAGTTCCTCCGCCTGGCCCGGTGAAAGAACCTCATGCGGATTCAGACAATAATTCGTTTCGAGCAATCCCTGCCTGCGCAGTACTTCGTGAATTCCCGGGATACACCCCGCAAAACCATTCGCCGCATCAAAGACCACTGCATTCGCATCCGTTAACTCGGCATTTTTGCTCAGCCATTCCGACGCGATGTCTTCGTCCTGACGTATGCGCTTAATCGCCTCCAGCATTTCCACCGCTCGGCGTGTCCACACCCCCCATTGGCCGAGCAGGCCGCCGGAGATAAAACGCGTCTTGCCATTCCAGCGCCACCGCGTGAGTAAATCGACGATGATATTGTCATCATTCCCCGTATAGAGCGCGAGGTCCTCGCGTCCGGCATCGATGACCGCACGCACCACGTCCCATGTCTGGTAGCGGTTGAACGGCGCCATCTTGATCGCCACCACGTTCGGAATCTCCGCAAACTTTCTCCAAAAGGAATAGGACAACGTCCTGCCGCCCACCGCAGGCTGGAGATAAAATCCGATGATTGGAATGATCTCGGAAACCGTCTCACAGTGTCTCAAAATTTCATCCTCCTCCGCATCGCGATAAGCCGCCACACTCAGAAGCCCGGCATCGTAACCGATGTTTTTCGCAAACCCCGCCTCCTTCACCGCCTGCGCCGTCTTCCCGCACAGCCCGGCAATTTTTGCATACGGGCGGGGATTTGCTTTCTGGCAAATATTCAGCGTTTCCGACGCAAGCTGAAGCACCGGCTCAAACAAACCATGCTGCGGTTCGCGAATTTCAAATTGCGTGGAGTGCACCCCCACTGCCAATCCCCCCGTGCCTGCCGCAAAATAATACCGGGCAAGCGCGCGCTGGTATTTCTCCGACCACTTCCGCGACTTATCGAGAGCGAGCGGAAGCGCGGGGATAGCCTGGCCTTCTAAAAGATGTGCGCGAATTTTCATAAATTAATACTTTCCGTCGCGGACCTGAAAGCCCGTGGGTTTGCCATATGTTTTTCCCGAGGTCGTCAGCCATGCCGCGACCCACTCGATCATCTGGTCGAGCGAGACTTCCGGTTCTCCGAATAGTCGATACGATTTCTCCGCATTGCTCAGCCACGCGGTCGGTTCCTCGGTACCGGTGATCTCAGCAGCCTTCCCAAGCAGTTTTCCAAATCGCCGCGCACACTCCCGCACGGAGATAATTTGCGGCCCCGCAACATTTAAAATAAACGGCGGCGTGGCACAATGCGCGAGCGCTAGCAGCGAGTAGGCAATCGCGTCGCCTTGCCAGATCAGATTCACGTATCCCATGGAGACTTCGATCGGCTCGCCGTTAATGACCTTCTGGCAGATATCCACCAGCACACCATAGTGAAATTCCACCGCGTAGTTCAACCGAATGAGCGAGACCAGTGTTCCCGTATCCGTGGACGCCCGGGTAAAAACTTTCTCCCGTCCCATGCACGACTGCGCGTATTCTCCCGGAGGAATCGTCGGCGACTCTTCCGTCGATCCCTTCGACTCCGGCGAAACAAAAGAGTAAACGCACCCCGTCGAGTAGGCGACGATCCGCGATGTCGGAAACCGCTTCGCCACCATTTCCGGCACCTCCTCATTCATCTGGTGAAGCAGGCCGGGATTCCCCGCCGTGCCGAACTTGGCCCCCGCCATGTAAATGATGTTCGCCACCGTGGGCAGCGCCCCGAGTTGCCGCGCATCCGTAAGATCGCAGGAAATCGTCTCGATCCCGTTCTCCGTAAAAACCTCCGTGGACCGCAGGCTGCTGAAGCGCGATACCGCAATCACCCGGTTCTTCGCCCCGATTGCGTCAAATCCCCGCCGCAACATCATCGAAAGATGCAGCCCCATCTTGCCCCCCGCGCCTAGAACCATTACATCCTCTTTGACAGATCTCAGTGCCTCGATGACCCGTTTCTGCGGCCGGCTGATAAATTCATCCGCTTCGGTGGCGGCACAGGGCATGATCAATGTGGTAACAGATGACATATAGATAAAGTAACTGAATGGTTACTATTTACAATTACATGGATAAACCAAAACGCAATCTCAAAAAAGCCTCGGTCAGCCGTGGGCAGATCACCCGAGCCCGTCTTCTTACCGTAGCGACGCAGATTTTTGCCGAAAAAGGTTTTGAGGGAGCTGCGGTCGACGAGATTGTCATCAAGGCCGATGTGAACAAACGCATGGTCTACCACTATTTCGGCAGCAAGGAGGAACTCTACCAGGCCTGCCTCGTCGAGACCTACGCAAAACTCGAAACGCTCGAGACCATCGTCCTCTCGCCAAAGCTCTCCCCCGCGAAAGCGATCGAGGCCATCATGGAAGCCTACTTCAAGTTCCTCGCATCCGAGTCGGAGTTCGTACGCCTCCTGCTTTGGGAAAATCTGAACAGAGGCCGCATGATCAAAAAACACCGCCACCTCCTGAGCAAAGCCCCTCTGCACAAGCATCTCGAGGAAGTCGTGCGCTCCGGCGTGAAGCAGGGCGTCTTCCGCAAAAACCTCGATGTCGATTTCCTCGCCATCAGCATGATCGGCCTTTCGTTCATCTATTACTCAAACCAGTACACGCTCTCGCAGGGTTTGAATCTTGATCTCTCTTCCCGCACGACTCGCAAGAAGGCCATCGCCTTCGCAACCGCTCTCTTGCTCCAGGGCGTGAAGCGGAAGAGTTAGTGTTCAAGTGGCAACTTTCAGTAGAAACGGCTGAAAACTGAACACTGCTTACTGAACACTATGCCTTTTTAGCAACCCAGCCGATTTCCTTCAGCCACTTCTCGAAGGTGTCTTCGGGTTCCCAGTCAAGCATGAGCTTTGCTTTGCGGATACTGGTCACAGGCCAGAAATTCTTTGTCTTGACGGCAAATCCCTTCGCCTTCATCGCCTCGGTCGCGCCGGGCCAGTATTTTTCGATGACCGTGTTCGGCTCGACTTGAGCGGCGATGATGTCCTTGTTCGTCAAAGGCGTCA
>JBDTJR010000141.1:0-18920 GCA_039935735.1 Chthoniobacterales bacterium
AATGCCGTGAAAACCGTCAGCCTTCCGGTGCCGCTTGTGGTGCGCCTTGAAGGAACGAATGTTGATCTCGGAAAGAAACTGCTTACCGAATCCAAATTACCGCTCATCACCGCAGACGGACTTACCGATGCGGCGAAAAAAGTCGTGGAGGCGGCGAAAAAAGCGGCATGAGTATCGCGTTTACAGAAATCGCATTTACCGCCTATCCCGTGAGCGACATGAAGCGCTCGCGTGCTTTCTATGAAGGTATTCTCGGCTTGAAGCCCGGCATGGTGAATGAATCACCTTCGATGGCATGGGTGGAATACGAGATCGGCGCTACCGTTCTCAGCATTGGCTATACCAGTGAGGGAAATTGGAAGCCATCTCCGCTTGGCGCATCCGCCGCGCTGGAAGTTACCAATTTTGAGGAAGCCATAGAGCATCTTCGCGCAAACAATGTCCGCTTCGAAATGGAACCGATGGAGACTCCCGTGTGTCACATGGCAGTCATTAAAGATCCTGACGACAGCAAAATCCTCATCCACAAACGCAAAAATTCTTAGAAACTTATGTCCGTCCTCGTAGATAAAAACACCCGTCTTCTAGTCCAGGGAATCACCGGAAGTTCCGGCGCATATCACGCACGTGGATGCATGGAATATGGAACCAATGTCGTTGCTGGCGTCACGCCAGGCAAAGGCGGCACAAAATTTGAAGAGAAGGTGCCGATTTTTGACACCGTTCACGAAGCCCGCACGGAAACCGGCTGCAATGCCACGATGATTTTCGTGCCTGCTCCATTTGCGGCGGATGCGATTCTGGAAGCCGCGGATGCCGGAGTGGAACTCATCGTCTGTATCACGGAGGGAATTCCTGTTATCGACATGATGCGCGTCAAGTTTGCACTCGAAGGGAAATCCAGCCGTCTCATCGGGCCAAACTGCCCTGGCATCATCACACCCGGCGAATGCAAGATCGGCATCATGCCTGGCTACATTCATAAGCCTGGCAATGTCGGTGTTATTTCCCGTTCCGGAACGCTTACCTATGAAGCCGTCTGGCAGCTCACGAGTCGTGGTTATGGCCAGAGCACCTGCATCGGAATCGGAGGCGATCCAATCAATGGTACGTCCCATCTCGATGCGCTGAAGCTTTTCAATGACGACCCCGAAACCGAATCGATCATCCTGATCGGTGAAATTGGTGGAACCGCTGAAGAAGAAGCCGCGGTCTGGGCGGCGGCAAACTGCAAAAAGCCGATTGCCGCCTTTATTGCAGGTGCGACTGCGCCTCCAGGACGCCGCATGGGCCACGCCGGAGCGATTGTTTCCGGTGGCAAAGGCACCGCACAGGGGAAAATTGAAGCTCTGCGCAATGCCGGTATTGCCGTCGCGGATACACCCGCTACGATGGCAGATACCCTGATTGAAGTTTTAAAAAGCCGATAGATAGTAAAAGAAACCACACTCTTATTTTATGCCTGTTACCGCCAAAGGACTCGAAGGAATCATCGCAAACTCCACCCGCCTCAGCGATGTGCTGGGAGCTGAGGGAATCCTGATCTATGCCGGTTACGACATCAATGAGCTGGCGGGAAAGGCGACCTACGAAGAGGTCATCCACCTGCTTTGGTATGGTCATCTTCCCAGCCACGATGAACTCGATGCCCTGCAAAAGAAGCTTCATGCTCAGCGTGAGCTGCCAAAAGGCATTATCGATTTTATACTCACCGCACCGAAAGATGCGAATCCAATGGATGTCATCCGCACAGCGGTTTCGATGCTGGGCGTTTACGATAACGTGCATTCCAGCAATCCCCCCGCCTCGCTCGAAGCAGACCGCGAACGCGCTGTAAGCATCACTGCGAAGATGGGGGTTATTGCCGCGTATTTTCATCGCGCACGTAAAGGAGAGCAATTGCCTCCTATCCGTACCGATCTCGGTGAGGCCGCACATTTCCTTTATCTTCTCACGGGCAAAGAGCCTTCGGCAGAAGCTGTCAAGACACTCGATGTCGCCTTTGTGCTCCATGCCGACCATGGCATGAATGCCAGCACTTTCTCCGCGCGCGTCACGATCGCTACCTTGAGCGATATCTACTCTGCGATCACCTCTGCTATTGGCACCCTCAAAGGGCCACTGCATGGCGGCGCCAATGAAGGCGTGATTCACATGCTCCAGGAAATCGGCAGCGAAGACCGTGTCGATGCATGGGTTGAAGAACGCCTTGCGAAGAAGGAAAAGATCATGGGTATCGGACATCGCGTTTATAAGACGCTTGATCCCCGCGCTCCGCATCTCCGCGCGATGGCTATCAAATTGAGCGACCAGCTTGGTGAGCCCAAGTGGATCCGCATGAGTGAGCGTATTGCCACGATCATGAAGGAGAAGAAGAACCTGAATGCGAACGTGGATTTCTATTCCGCCACGGTTTACTACTCCCTCGGATTGCCTACGGACATGTTTACCCCGATTTTCACGATTGCCCGTACCAGCGGCTGGACGGCGCACGTTCTTGAGCAGCTTGAGGACAACCGCCTCTATCGCCCGCTCAGCGAATACGTCGGCCCTGCAGTCGGTAAGAAGTTTACCTCCATCGAGCATCGCTAATCGCGATCTCATTGGGGAGCCACGGCTTTATTGAAGTTTAAAAACGGGCCAACCGGCCCCCTTCTTAAGGGACTTTACAAGAAATCGGGGCAATCATACTGTTTTTTAATCTTAAGCCACAGGTCTTCATGAAGCGAGTCACCAATATCGATAGCGGATTTGTCTGCCACTGCGCGCGGATACGGCATTCCGAATTGCTTGAGATTTTTTCGGAGGCGACCGATCCTTCCTATGAGGAATTCAAGGCACGTTACGGAATCGGTGGACAGTGTGCGAGTTGCGAGTATGAAGTGAAGGCGATTCTGGATGACTATCTGGCCGTTCATGGCCGTCCGGCTCCTCGTGTGGAGGTGGCAGCTCCGGTCAAGCCTCCTGCAGTGCCTTTGAGAAAACGACTCAGAAGTTTTGCGGAATCCTCCAAGCGCAGCATTTTCCCGAAGGTCAATGGGAAGGCCTGCATGTTTTTCATCATCGATGGGCAGCTTCAATCCTCACTGGTCGTTTCGAATATCAATAACCCGGAGTCGAATATAAATCCGAACCGGGATAATGTTTCCTTCCGCGTCTTGATTTACGACGGTGAGGGGAAGCTCGTGCATCAGACGGGAAAGATGTCAGTCGGTCCAAATGAAACGGTGGAGCTTTTTCCTGAAGAGATCTTTGATCGTGTGCCGGAGCACATCGTCGGCAGTCTTTACGTGGAGTATTACAATCTCGAATGCACGAATACCCTGCGTCCGTATTGTGTGCTGAATTATACCGATGCCAATGGCCGCATTCGCTCACGCCAGCATTATCACGACAAGCTTTATACGAAGACCATTCCAGGTTTCGTGCAGTGCCCCAGCGCGTTTCCTCCGGGCCGTGTATGTTGGCTGGCGCTGACGAATTGCAGTCCTCGGGATTTTAATGCCACGCTCAATCTAAGACTGGGCGATGAGGTCAAAAAAGTGCAGTTGCATTTCGGGCCACAGCAGACCGTGTTTCGCTCGATACCCGAGGTATTCGGAATGGAAATTCCGCCGGAAGGAAGGCGCGACGCACATTTCTGGATCGAGTCCGAGCATTACGTCATGACTTATTTTTTCTGGAACGACATTCCCACCGATGTCTGGTTTGGCCAGCACCATTAAAAGATACTGATGAATCCGAACGAAAAAGCAGCGCGTGAATGGGTGCCGACATCATTTTTCCTGGCGGCGAGCGATGACTACCGGACGGAGATCACATTTTCTCCCCGACAATATGCTCGCAATGAGACTGCAAAGTATGTGTCAGAGATTTGCATTTACGATCCCGGCACCGGACGCCCATGCCATCGTCGGCGTAGCGAACCGATTGGTTTAGGTGATTGCTTCCGAACTTCTTCTGATGAGTTGCGCCAACATCTTCCTGCCAATCAATCGTATTTTTACTGCGAGGCTTTTAATAGCGCTGTCGATACGCCTCCGCCGGATACCAATATCGCAATGCCAAGCAATATTCATTACTCGTCCAAAAGTGGAAAACTTCAGGGCGATCTTGGCTCGAATTATATTTTCGGCGCACCACGCAAAGCATTCAAAGGCGATTTCTACTACGACCACTTTCCCCTTGGGAAAGGCGTTCCCGGAATGCGTTTGAAAGTCTTTTTGATGAATCCTTACGTGCGTCCCAGCACATTCCAGGTTTATCTCACTTCGAAAAACCAGCGCAACCAGATCGTCGCTGAAGGAACTGTCGCCGGAAAAAACGTAATCGATGTCGAAGGCGATCTTCCCGAATTTACAAAAGCGGGCGACGGCGTTGCCGTTGTCGTCGCCGGTGAGCTAAAGCTTAATCCCATTTACGGCCTGATCCAAAAAAATACCGGCATCATGTGCGGCCTTGATCATGGGCATCCTTTTCTGATGCAGAGATTGAGTCACTGAGTTTTGTTTTAATGCCCGAACATGATTTTTGGGATCAGCTTGGGGCGCCAGGTCGGATTTTTTAGAGAACCGTCGGAGGTGTATTCGAAAACCTTGCTGACGGGGAAAAGGATGATGCCGGGAATGCCGCGGGCATTGATGCGGATATTCATGTCCATTTTATCCTCGAGGAAGAAGAGTTTTCCATTGCCGTAGAGACTGAAAGCAGGGCTTTCGATGCGTAGGTTTTTCGTGGAGATGACGCCGTCTGCGATCTTGAAATCTGTAGTTGCGGTTTTGGCGTTCTGATAGCCGGAGCCGGGGATAATGGAGTTTAGAATATCCGAGAGGGGGCCGAGGACGGGAATGGCAAAGACGTTTCCGTTCTCCACGATGATGTTGCCTTCGCCGACCATGGTGTGGGCATCGGTAAAGTTCGTCTTGAATTTGTAGTTGCCACTGACTTTTCCGTGGGAGGTATTGTAGTTAAAATAAAGTTTTGTGAGCGTGGTAAAGTCGCACTGGCGGAGGTTGACATTTGCGCTATAGACGGGTGTGTGGGGGTCGAGATTGATCTTTGCATCCATGGCTACCTGGCCTCCGAAGAGTTTGGCCTGCGGGATATTCAGGGTGAGGTCATCTTTGTGGATAATGGCATGGATCTTTGTCGCGCCGAAAGGGAGGTCCTCACCAAGTAGCTTGTAAGTGAGGCCGGTGGGAGCATCGATATGGATATCCATTTGGTTTTTTTCCGAACCTTCGGTGCCGGCGACGCCGGTCATGATAATGGTCGGTGGATTATTGAAGCGATAGGGAAGAGTAGCTTCTGCAACCTTTGGATTGACCCACTGGAGAACATCGTAAGTCGGAAGCTGGGCATTCACTGCAGCGATCCGGACTTCCTTCTGGCCGAAGTCATAGGTGAAGGTGGCAGTTCCTTTATAATTGCCCATGTAGGCGGAGAGATTTTTTAGGGTAATCGCGCGGCCCAGGATTTCCAGTGAGGAGTTTCCCGAGGTGAGCCATGCACCGCGCATTGAGGTTTTCCCGAGCGAGAGCTGGCCGGTGCCCGAGAGTAAATCGATATCCGGTTTTTTTCCGTAAAGTTCCACATGGAGATTAGGGAGATCCGCAAACTGCATGCGTTCAATTGTCTCGCGGGTTCCCTTATCCATTAGCGGCGCAAGATCGGTCGGGCGGATAGTGCTGGTTAGACGCAGTCGAAAATCATCGGGTGCATAAAAAATATCCGCCACGGCTTTGCCGTCCCCTATATTGAAGGTGAAGTTTTCCGTGAAGAAAGTGCCGTCCTTCCATGTGTATTCTCCGTCGATATTCTGAAAATCGACACCATGTATTGTAATCTGTGCGGCGATGAAACGCCCGAAGACCTGGCCGGATATTTTGCCAGCTTCATCCCATTTCAACTGACCCGAGAAAGCGGCCTGTGGAGGATGAAGAAATTCAACGTCCTTCAACGCGCCGGTGCGGATAGTATCGGGAAGAAAGGTCCTAACGTCCATGGTGCTGGATGCCTCGAAGGAGAGTTTGCGGGTTTCAAGGACGTAATTCCCGCGCGCGGTAAGGTTGCCAAGCGCATCGGTCATGGCGAGACGTTCGAGATTGATTTCGCTGTCATGATAAGTCGCATCAATTTCGAGACGATGAATGAGGGAGTCTTCGTAGCGAATTTCGGGAACGAGAAAACGGATATTTTCAACTCGTGCGGCATGGATGTCGGCGAAATCAACGGTGAATTGAAAGTCGAGTAAGGGATTCATGCCCTCAAGGGAAAAGCGACTGCCGAGCTTGCGGATATCCATGACCGTTTGGATAAAGTGATTGTCGGATTTTCCCGTGGCATTTTTTGGAAAATTGAGTTGATCCGGATGCAGGATGTTTCCCATCACATGAAGCTTAAGCATGCCCATTCTGCATTCGAGCGAGGTAATTTGGATCTCTTCGGGAAGAAAAAGGATTTTTGCGTCGACGCGCGTGAGTTCCAGCTTGTTGCTCGGATCTTTGGAATCGAGAGGCAGGGTAAGTTGCGCACCGTGCAGGGTCGCGGTATCCACGGCAATCTTATGATGGAATAACGCACGCAAACTGATTGAAAGACCGACTTGATTCAGATGAGCGAAAAGAGGGGTTTCAATGGCGAGGGTGCGCACTTTTACATCCTGTGCGATCAGTCCCTGGAAGGGATCAAAAGTGAGTTTCTGCATTTCCATTTCCACGCCTTCCTTGCGGACGAGGGCGCAGAGTTGTTCCCGTGTCTCCGCATTAAATCCGATCTGGCGGAAATACAGGATGACGCCGGGAATACCGATAAAGACCACAACGAGGAAGAGGCGGATAAATCCGCGGATCAACCAGCGTACATGGGGTGAGACCTTCATCGGCGAATATTTTTAGCGGTATCGCATGCCCATGGCAACGCCGAGTCGTCCCGATTTTTGCGAGAGTGGAGGGTCATAGAAGCTGCTGAGGATCTACGTCTACCGTTGCGGTGACATCATCCGGGAAGGAAAGTCCCTGAAGAATATCGCGAATGGATCTTCCCAGCCGAGAAACCCCGCTTCCGCGGATGGTGATATGGTAACGGTAAAAGGTCTTTGCTTTTTCCAACGGAGCAGGGGCGGGACCACCAATGATTGCGCTATCCTTTGGAATGACCTCCTCAAGACGGCGCTTGAGCGTCTCTGCCGAAAACTCCGCCTTTTCTCGTGAGGTGGATCGCACGGTGATAAGGGTCATGTGCGTGACGGGAGGATACTTGAACTGCTCGCGAAACTCGATGTCCTGCTCGTAAAACCCAATGAAATCGTGGTGACGGCCAAATTGTATCGACGGTGACATCGGTGTAAATGTCTGCACAAAGACTTCGCCGAGAACATCTCCGCGTCCCGCTCGGCCAGCGACCTGTGTGATGAGCTGAAAGGTGCGCTCTCCCGCGCGAAAATCCGGAAGGTGGAGGGAGATATCGGCATTAATGATTCCCACAAGGGTGACATTCGGGAAATCGAGTCCCTTTGCGATCATCTGCGTGCCGATGAGGATATCGATTTCTCCCTTGCGGAAACTACCGAGCACTTCGGAGTAGGCATGTTTTCGGTTCATGGTATCAGCATCCATGCGCACGACGCGTGCATGTGGGAAAACGCGGCGCACGCTTTCTTCGACGCGCTGTGTGCCCACGCCCTGGTAGCGGATGGCCGGATCTTTGCAACTCGGGCAGACGGATGGAGAAACGGCATTATGTCCGCAAATATGACAGGTAAGACGCGCCTCCGAACGGTGATAGGTGAGCGCAACACTACAGTTCGGGCATTCGGCAACGAAGCCGCATTTTGTACAAACCATGCTGGAGGAAAAACCGCGACGATTCAGAAAAAGTATGGACTGTTCCCTTCGCGTAAGACGCGCTTCGATCGCGGTGCAAAGAGGGAAGGAGATAATGTTATCTCCTTTTTTGGCATTCATCTGCCGCATGTCGAGGATGCGAATGACCGGAAGCTGCCGTGAGTCGATGCGCTGTGAGAGACTGAGGCGTTCGTATTTTCCTGTGACCGCATTGCGATAGCTTTCGAAAGAAGGGGTGGCGCTTCCGAGCAGGATTGCACAGCCTTCGCTCTTTGCGCGTACGACCGCAACATCACGCGCATGATAACGCGGAACCTCCTCCTGCTTATAGGAGGATTCATGCTCTTCATCGACCACGATGAGGCCGAGATTCTCAAGTGGCGCAAAGACGGCGCTCCGCGCGCCGATGACAATCTTTGCCTCACCGGAGCGGATACGGTGCCATTCATCATGGCGTTCACCATCGGAAAGATGGCTGTGGAGAACGGCGATCTGACGTTGGATGTCGGCAAAGCGGGATTTGAAGCGATCCACGGTCTGAGGGGTCAACGAGATTTCGGGAACGAGAACAAGTGCGGTTCTTCCTGTCTGTATGGCGTGCTTGATGGCGTGGAGATAGATTTCGGTTTTCCCACTGCCCGTGATGCCATGAAGGAGAAGGGGTTTTGAACCGGTTGGATTATCCATCGCTCCCAGAACGCGGTCGAGTGCTGCCCGCTGCTCGTCCTCCAATACGGGAGGAGTGGATTGGATGAAGTTCTGCCCGACAAAGGGGTCACGTTCCTTGATTGCTTCACCCTCGATGAGTAGACCTCGTTTTTCCAAGCCTTTGATTACGGCGGCAGAGACGCCGGTTTGCTTGATGACCTGGGCGAGATAGAGACCCTCGGCATTTTCTTTGAGCAATGCGAGGACTTCGGCCTGACGTGGTGCTTTCTTTTCGAGAGCGGCAACCACCTCATCCTTCACGTCGGGAGCGAGGCGTAGCCATTTACGGCGCTGGTGGCCCATCTCCGCATTGCGGATGACCTGGGGAAGGACGCAGCGGATCGCCATCTCCACGGGACAGCAGTAGTAATCAGCGATCCAGCGCGAAAGCTGCAGAAGCTTCGGCGAGATCGTGGGTTTTTCATCGATTACCTCCGCGATAGGTTTCAGGCCTTTTACGCTGGTTTCTTCGAGCAGTGCGACGACGGTGCCGAGGACAAGGCGCTGACGAATCGGGACACGGACGCGTGTTCCCACCTGTACACCACCACGGAATGGCTCCGGGATTTCATAATCCAGGGAGCGGTCGAGGTTCTGATCCGGAATGACGCGTGCGTAGGCTTCCATCGTGGTTGATTATCGGGCGGAGTAAACGTAACCTTCCCGTGTTCGAATGGGGACTACAAAAAAACAGATTTTATTTCTGGTATCCGGCCTCGCAGTTTGTGGGGTTGCGGTTGCATTTTTATTTTTAATAAAAGATCCGGTTTATCGGTTGAACGAACTGGTTTTTTATGGGCGCTATCACCGCTACGATGTCTTGATTGAAACGGCGGGCAAGCAATATGGCGTCGACCCCAACCTGATTCGGGCGGTGATCTGGCGGGAGAGCCAGTTTCAATCCGGGAGCGTAGGCAAACATGGCGAGCGCGGGCTGATGCAGGTCATGGAGATCGCTGCCAACGAGTGGGCGAAAGATGAAAAAATCGCCGATTTCAAAGGCGAAGCCCTGTTTGATCCGAAGACGAATATCTCTGCAGGCACGTGGAGACTTTCCAAGGCGTTGAAGCACTGGTCGAAGAGCGATAACCCCATGCCATTTGCGCTGGCGGAATACAATGCCGGTCGATCCCGAGTCGTAAAATGGGCGGATCCCTCGGGAAACAACCCCACGACTTCCGCAGAGAAAATGAAAGCACGGATGAACTTTCCGAACACGCGTGCCTATGTAAACGCAATCATGGAGCGTTATGATTATTATCAGTCGCAACGCCAATAATAATGCCGGCTCTGGCCGCGTTTATTCGGTGATGATGTCTTTGTAGGTCTTACCTGTTGGAATCATCGGCAACACGTGCTCGGTGTAAGGCACGGTGATATCGAGAACATAGACCTCCTTTGAATCCAGCATGCGCTGAATGGCGGGACGAAGCTCACTCTTGAGATTGACGCGCTCGCAGGTGACGCCGAAGCCTTTGCAGATCGATACGTAGTCCGGATAGATCTGCGAAGTATCGCGAGGATTGCCCAGGAAAGTATGGCCGCGGTTGCTGCTGTAGAAACGGTCTTCCCATTGCACAACCATGCCGAGGTGCTGGTTATTGAGGATCATCGCTTTCGCGGCGATGCCTTCGACATGCGCGGTGGCGAGCTCTTGAACATTCATGAGGAATGAGCCGTCGCCATCGATATCGACAACCTGTTTTTTAGGAAATGCGGCTTTTGCACCCACGGCAGCGGGGTATCCAAAGCCCATGGCACCAAGCCCTGCGGATGTCAGGAAAGAGCGGGGATGCAGGAAGTTGTAGTATTGACCGGCCCACATCTGGTGCTGACCGACGCCCGTAGTGATGATGGCCTCGCCTTTTGTCAGTTCGCAGAGGAGCTGAATGGCATATTGAGGCTGAATAACATCAGGCGTATCTTTGTATTTCAAAGGGTTCGCCTTTTTCCACGCATGGATCTGCTTGATCCATGGGGAGTAACGCACTGGAGTTTTGGCATTCCGCTTGTAGCCGTCCTGATCCAGCATTTTATTCAGCTTGGTGAGCGCATATTTCAGATCGCTCAGGATTGGGAGACGGACGACTTTGTTTTTATTGATCTCCGAATTATCGATATCGATATGGACGATCGTGCCATGTTCGGCAAATTTCTCGACCTTACCGGTGACGCGGTCATCAAACCGAACGCCGATTGCGAGAAGGAGATCCGCTTCATTTACGGCATTGTTCGCATACACGGTGCCGTGCATTCCCAACCACTTGAGAGAGAGGGGATGGTTTTCAGGAATGGCGCCCACACCCATGATCGTAGTGGCTACGGGAATTTGCGTGCGCTCGGCGAATTCGATTAACTGCGCGGATGCATTTGCGGAAATGATGCCACCACCACAGTAAATCATGGGGCGTTTCGCCGATCTGATCAAGCCCATGCATTCATTCAGCGCGAGATCGTCCGCTTTCGGAAGCGGATGATAGCCACGGAAGCTGACCTCACGCGGGAAAATCGGTTGAGCCTTTTGCTGCTGGATATTTTTTGGAATATCAACGAGTACGGGGCCCGGACGTCCGCTTTGGGCGACGTGGAAGGCTTCCTTAATAATGCGGGGAATATCATTGATATCCCAAACGAGATAGCTGTGCTTTACGACCGGGAGGGACATTCCAAAAATATCGGTTTCCTGGAAGGCTCCACGGCCAATCATGTCCTGATTCACCTGACCAGTGATGCAAACAAGTGGAACGGAGTCCATGAAGGCATCCGCGAGGCCGGTAAGTAAATTAGTGGCTCCAGGGCCGGAAGTCGCCATGGCGACCCCTGCACGGCCTGTAGCACGGGCATAGCCCTCTGCGGCAAAGACACCACCTTGCTCATGGCGTGGCAGCACCGTGCGAAGCTTTTTGGAACGCGTAAGGGCCTGATGAATTGGCATCGAAGCGCCGCCGGGATAGGCAAAAATGACTTCAACCCCTTCTCTCTCCAGGCAGGCGACGAGAATTTCGGCGCCATCCATTAATTTACCCCGATCGGGGGCGGCTTTGGCGGACGAGCGAGAGGTTTTTGTCTTCATAGCGAACTTGTCAGGATGTAGCACCCATGCTCAAACTTCCAGCAAGAAATTGCGAGGAAGTGAATAAGTCGTCGGGAAACAAGCACAAAAAAATCCCTCTCATCCATAAGGAAGAGAGGGATTTTTTTAGATTTTAAAGGGCGAAATTAAAGACCGGGAGCGCTTGGATTAATGGGGGTAAGTACGTTAGTGTTACCATAAAACGCTGGGGCATTGGTAGCCTGCTTGGAGGAAGAATAAGAAATCGCGTCTCCACCTTGATGGACAACTACAAATCCTTTGGTTCCGTATGGAGTCGTGCCATCCACAAGAGCGGGAGGAGTAGCCTGGAATTTCCAATTAGCAGTCGTTAGAAAAATCGTGTCAGGCGTACTGGTGTCGGTAACTGGATAAACAAAAAATGAAGAAACCTTGGTGCCTGAAAGACCCGTGCCAGCAACCCAGGCAGGAGTTACACCGGGAGCAGTAAAGAGTTTAGCCAGCACGTTGCCTGTAATCGTCGTATTTGTAAGCGTCTGAAGCCAAGTATTCAAAGTAATGCCATTGGAGTTTCCAGGCCATCCGATAATATTGGTATCTCCCGTAACATTCGCATCCAAAGAGGCAGACATCGTGAGCTGCTGAAGCTGCCGACCATTGTTGACAGTTTGGATTAATTGACCTTTCGTCATGGCACCCGCGATGGCTGGTAATGCAAGACCGGCTAGAATGGCAATAATGGAAATAACAACGAGTAACTCAATAAGAGTAAAACCGCGATCTGGGAGATGTTTCATATGCTTAATTAAAAATACCGTAAGCCGCAGGAACGTCAAACCTTTTTAGATGGGGTCTATAAAAATCTTACTCGACAGATTTCTTATATTTAAAGGCACTTACAGCGAGTGGTGGTAGATCGATCTGAAGTGAGTGCGGCTTACCTTGCCAGTCGAGTGCTTCGGTCCAGCATCCGCCCCAATTTCCGACGTTACTTCCACCGTATGCTTCTGAGTCGGTATTTAATATTTCCTCGTACCAGCCGGGAATATCCACGCCGATGCGGTAACCGCCGCGAACGACGGGGGTGGCATTGACGACAAATATTATCGTAGATCCGTCGCGCGCCTTGCGGGCGAAAGACCACACGCAATTGTCACTATCGTGAAAATCGATCCACTCGTAGCCGTCGTAGCGGTCATCGAGATCAAACAGCGCAGGCTCGTGGGTGTAGAGCCAGTTGAGATGTTGAACGAGTTTTTTCAGACCTTCGTGGAGGCCGAAGGAGCTGAGATGCCAATCGAGGCTGCGGCTGTGGTTCCATTCGTCCCATTGGCCGAACTCCATGCCCTGAAAGATAAGCTTTTTACCCGGATGAGCCCACATCCATGCGAGGAAAAGGCGGACATTGGCGAACTTCTGCCAGTTGTCTCCCGGCATTTTATTAATAAGGGATTTTTTGCCATGGACGACTTCATCATGGCTGAGGACGAGGACGAAATTCTCGTGAAAGGCATAAAGCATCGAGAAGGTGATCTCGCCCTGATGATATTTGCGATAAATAGGATCCATTGCGATGTAGCGCAGAGAGTCATTCATCCAGCCCATGTTCCACTTAAACCCAAAGCCAAGCCCGCCGAGGTAGGTGGGACGTGAGACGCCGGGCCATGCGGTGGATTCTTCGGCGATGGTCATGCTGCCGGGGAAGCGATTGTAGCATTCCTCGTTGCAACACTTGAGAAAGGCGATGGCGTCAAGGTTTTCGCGCCCTCCAAAGCAATTGGGAATCCACTGGCCGGGTTTGCGGGAGTAGTCGAGATAAAGCATCGATGCTACGGCGTCGACGCGGAGGCCATCGATGTGGAATTCATCCAGCCAGTAGAGTGCGTTGCCGACCAGGAAATTTTTTACCTCATTGCGGCCGTAGTTGAAAATGAGGGTACCCCAGTCCATGTGCTCACCGAGCCGGGGATCTTCATGTTCGTAGAGGCAGGTGCCGTCGTAGCGGGCGAGACCATGCGCGTCTTTCGGGAAATGGCCGGGAACCCAGTCAAGAAGGACGCCGATTCCTGCCTGGTGGCATTTGTCCACGAAGTGGCGAAACTCATCGGGATTTCCAAAGCGGCTGGTGGGCGCGTAGTAATTGACGACCTGATAACCCCATGACCCATCGAAGGGATGCTCCATCACGGGCATTAGCTCGATATGGGTAAAGCCCATTTCCTTTACGTAGGGGATAAGGCGTTCACTCAGTTCGAGATAGCTCAGAGGGCGATCTTCCTCCGTAACGCGCTGCCAGGAATTGAGATGCACCTCGTAGATCGACATGGGGGACTCGTAGGGGTTGCGCTCGCGCCGCTTTGTCATCCACTGATCGTCGGACCATTTGTAGCGATCAATGTCGAAAACCATGCACGCGGTTTCCAGGGTATGCTGCGCATAGACGGCGAAAGGATCGGTTTTTAAAAAGACATCACCCTGCACGCCACGGAGTTCAAATTTGTAATGTGTGCCTTCCCAAACGCCCGGTACGAAAATTTCCCAGATTCCCGAGGGGGTGAGCTTGCGCATGGCATGACGACGGCCATCCCAGCGATTAAAATCCCCGACGACACTGACGCGCTGTGCATTTGGAGCCCACACGGCGAAATGAACGCCCTTGACGCCGTCGATCTCCATGATGTGAGCGCCGATTTTTTTATAGATTTCGTAATGGGTGCCTTCGTTAAAAAGGTAAATATCCATTTCCCCGAGCACGGGACCGAAGCGGTAGGGGTCATCCTCCGTCCATGTCTTCTTTTCCGAAGAGGTTAATTCAAGCTGGTAGCGAAAAGGGGTTTCGAGGCCCGGCAATTCGCCTTCGAAGAGGCCGTCGGGGTGAATGCGCTTGAGTGGGAATCGCCGGGTCGGATTTGCGGGGTCAACGATTACTGCATCTACAGCATCGGGACGCAGGATACGGGCAATGAATTTACCCTCCTGTTGATGAATACCGAGAATCTTAAAAGGGTCTTTATGGCGCGCCTCGATCAGAGGGTAAAAATCTTCGTCGGACAGCGTGCTGGGATTCATGAGGTAAACCGAGAGTTACCTGAAGGAATTAAACACTATTCCCTCGCTTGGCAAGAGTGGCGGATAAACAGAATCCCCTTATTCATGGGCGAAGGAGAAACGAAAAGCCGCCCTTCTTTAAAAAGAAGGACGGCAAAAAAGGATAAAAGTAGCGTGGTTACCCAGTTTACTTCATCAGAAGGACAGAACGCGCGCGTTTGATTTCGCGAGTGATCCGGCGGTGCAGATGCGCGGGCATACCTGTGATCCGACGAGGCAGGATTTTTCCGCTTTCGGAAACGAAACGTTTCAGAAGGTCGGTATTTTTATAGTCGATAGCGTCGATCGTAAGATCGATACGGCGCCGGGGCATTGTGCGATTGGCCCTGCGAAGATTAGCGCGGCGTTTTGCGTTTTTTGGTTCCATGGCGAATTATTTGATCTCCCGGTGCACGGTGTGCTTGCGCATGTGCGGATTGTATTTTTTCTTTTCGATACGATTTGGTGTCTGAGGACTTTTTTTGTTCCTGCTAGACATGTAGCGCGACACGGGCTTGCCTGCCGCCGCTGCTTCTGTGCATTCCAAAGTGATGATTTCCTGTGCCATGATTATTCCTTACTGTCTGGGCCTGAATCGTCGTCGTCGTCTCCTGATTCATCATCGCCCAGGCCAAATAGCGATGTGACGGGTTGCCGTGCCCGGCGGTGCTGATTGGTTTTCTCAAGTTCTGCCTGGCACTCCACCGTATAACGGGTGAAGGGGAGAGCTTCGAGGCGGGCACGAAGAATGTGTTTTCCTGAAATTTCGCAGACACCATAAGTGGCATTTTCGATGCGTTTCAGGGCCTCATCGATTTCATAGAGAGCGTCCTGCTCCTGGGAAATGAGACTGAGGGCGAAGTCGCGGTCATAGGCATCGCTGCCGGCGTCCGCCTGGTGCATTCCAAAAGCGGAGGCTTCACCATCCGCACTGGCGCGGAGGCTGTCACGGGCAACACCGGACATGGAGTCCAGCAGGGTGTCCTTAAGCTGGAGCAGACGTTCGCGTTGTTTTTTGAGAAAAGGGTCGTTAGCGTTAAAAACACGTAGCTTTTTTACAGGTTCGGGAGCTTCTACCTTGGGAGTGGAAGCTTTAGCAGTCGGCTTCTTTACCGCAGGTTTTTTTGCCTCCACAGGAGCTTTTTTTACCACAGGTTTGGCTTTAGTGGCTACCTCTGTGGGCTTGGCTGCTGGTTTCTTTGATTGTTTAGGCTTCGAAAGCTTGGCAGCAGGCTTCTTTCCGCTCTTAGGTTTAGGGGCGGATTTGCTCACTGGTTTGAATGATTTTTTCTTGGGCGTTGCCATCTTTAATTCAGAAAAAGAGGACGTTACTTAATGGCTTCGCAAAGGCAGCGCAAGCTATTTCTAGGTCTTCTTGATGAAAGGTTGTTGATGAGTGGAGAGATATTAGTCTTTTGGCAGGGGTGCAGGCCGCTCTGAAAGAGAGGGCGACTCTGGAGTGGCCCCGGTTTTTGCTCCGGGAGCGGTGTCTCGAACCTGGCCACCCAGAACGACAATTTCGCCACCTTTGGTATGCAAGGCAGGGCGAGTAAGCGTCTCATCATAGACCTTTTGCTCAATTATTTTACCCTGAAGATTCACCTTCGTGAACATGAAGACCCTTGGTGCGGCATTTTGCATGACGTATATATTATTATGCACATCAAACTTGATCTTCGGTGCGCCAAAACTCACAAAACGTCCCAGTAGAAGCGTTCCGTAGATGATGCCGTTAACTTTATCCTCCACCCGTAAATAAAGTTGCGTGGAGTGGCTCCAGCGGAGCGAAATCAAGGAAATCGTTCGCTTTCCTCCCGCACCCTCCTGGCTATCCGGCACTCCAAGTTCCTGTTGCCAGAGCAAAGTGCCCTCCGTGATATCCAGTCGTTTGCGGGGAGATCGGAAATAAAGGTTCAACTCATCTACATAAACATTTGCATGCACCCAGTAGGAGCCATCCTCGCCGAGCAAATACAGAGGGGTAATATTTATTTGCCGGGTAAGACTCTGGCCGGGCCCCAGCTGTACGGGCGTGAGCTTGTAATTGGGATCACGAGGCGGGATAAGGCGGCCATCCATGGCTTCGATTTCGAAACCAAACCAGGGCTTGCCACCGGAATCCGTTAAATGGAGTTCACGCCCCGTCTGGTTTTCTATGGTCACGGTGGCGATGACGGGCTCGTATTTCAAATACAGGTTGCGTTTGAACGTTAGCTCCACATTGACCTGTGCCGCAAGCTGCTGCAAAAATAACACACTAAAAAAAACTGAAACGATCAGCAGCGGAGGTGCTTTGCGACGAGATTTTATGCTTCTGATTCCCATGGTGACGATCGTCATAGTTCTTCGTTTCTTATTTTGTCGCACCGGGTTGAGTTTCCGCTTTTGGCGGTGTATCGGATACGGTACGGAAGCCCAAACCGGGATCGGAGTTCAGGCGACTTAATTTCAATGTGCGTTCAGTGAGCGGCTTTAAAGCGTGGTAATACTGACCTCCACGAATGACTGGAACCTCGGGGCCAAACTTCTCGCCTTTGTCCATGGTCGCTGTCCATTCCGCGACATTGCCTGCCATATCATAGACACCATAAGGGCTCTTGTCTTTTTTCATGGCATCGACGGGGGACCACTGCGGATAGCCATCCACCGGTGGACGGAGGTTCTTGCCATTGGAAAGGTCCGCGTCCGTATTGGCATTTTTTGCCACAGGCTCATTACCCCAGGGATAAATGAAGCCATTGGAGCCCCTTGCGGCTTTTTCCCATTCCTGTTCAGTGGGCAGACGCCGTCCTTTCCATTTTGCATAAGCATAGGCGCTGTACCAGTCCACGTAAATTACAGGATCGTTAATATTATAGGGAACGCTCTTATACTGCTTCCAGTGTGTAGCGCCGGAATAAAAGCCGGGATTGCCGTCCTTATCCGCCCACTCACCGGGAATATGCGAGAGGCCTTTGGGTTGATCCGGGTGCTCATACTGCGCGACTTTGTCGGGATTTTTTTTGATCCAGTCGAGAAACTCGGCGTACTGGGCGATAGTCACTTCGTATTCATCGATCCAGAAGGTAGGAAGCGTCACTTTTTCCCCGCTTTGGTAAGTGAATTCTCCAGCTGGAATTTCCACGGAGTTATTGACGACGACCTTTGTATATCCATTGACGAAGAAGAACCAATATACCGCGCCAAGGAGGACAGTAAGTACCAGCAAGGATGTGATGGTAGAGTAAATGATCGAGCGGCGCTGGCGCTTTTTCGCCTCTTCCACCGCCATGATGGCCGCACGATCCTGGGCATTCAGTTTGTAGGCGTCTGCGGGTACGATCTTGGGTTCCAAAGTTTTTACCAGTGCAAGCACCTCATCCCACGTCGTCAAAGGAGGTTGAGCGGTGCCATGCATCTGGGCAAGAAGGCCTTGGATGTTCGCCCGCGCCGTGGACTGATCCGGCTTCAATACCTGCTCTACAATCCCGGCCAGCGCCTGAATTTGTTCAGGTGGTTCGGCCTGTTGGAATGGTTCATTTGCGGCAAGATTTCGTATACGGGGACGATTGTTTTTTCCGAGAAGAATGCTCTCGCCGCGGATCATTTCGTGACGGATCTTTCCTTCGTCGAAATGCTTGAGGACTTCCGCTGAGATTTTAATGACGTTCAGCGCGGTCTGACTATCGATTTTTGCTTCGTCCAGACGCAGGTGCTCCAACGAGGTGCCCTCGATAAATTCTCCCGCATAATAGTAAATGCCTTCGCCTTCTCCCGCCTCATACACTGCGAGAATATAAGGATGGCGAACATTGGCCTTGCGACTCGCATTGCCCAGAAAGCGCTGTATAGCTTCCGGGCGATGGCTTTGCTCTTTGTCCAGCGTATGAAGCTCCACCGCACGGGACATGGATTGTTGCACTGCGCGGTAAATCGGGCCTGCCGTTCCCTGGCCGATCTTTTCCTCGATCGTGTAATTTCCAATAACGCTTCCGGCAGGTAATGCTGCTGCGTCTGTATCCGAAGAAGGATGGTTCGGAGAGAGCGCTTTAGGTGCGGCAACAACGCTCGGGGTAGCAACAACATTCGGGGTAGCAACAACACTCGGGGTAGCAACAACACTCGGGGTAGCAACAACGCTCGGGGTAGCAACAACGCTCGGGGTAGCAACAACATTCGGGGTGGCAACAACGCTCGGGGTAGCAACAACATTCGGGGTGGCAACAACGCTCGGGGTAGCAACAACACTC
>JBDTJR010000142.1:0-20993 GCA_039935735.1 Chthoniobacterales bacterium
TCTTCTGCGCCAATAGCCGCAATCGCTGCCACCACCACGTGATCCTGCCGTCGTCATCCGTGTTCAGGCGGAAAATTTCCTTAGCTTTCTGTGGTGCCGAGTGGATCATCGCATATATTTCTTTGCGATTCTCAGCAGGCGTGTCCGCTACCGCAAAATAATGCTCCAGATCGGTTTGTTTCAGCGAAAACAACTCTCCGAAAATTACATGAAGCCCCGAAGACTCCACCCATTTCACCCATTCGGAGCGCGTGTAGTTCCGCACATGGCTGGGATCACGCAGCTTTTCAATACGATTCCCCCAATCCGCCGTTTCACGATCCTCATCGGAAGAAACAATATCGATTAATAAAAAATGGCCACCCGGTTTAAGAACCCTCGCCGATGAATGCACAAATTCCGCAGGATCGCTAAAATGATGCGGTGCTACGCGACTGCTTACAATATCAAAGCTTTCGTCCGCATAAGGCAGCACCTCCGCGGGATGATGCTTCACCTCACCGCTTAGCCCTTCTTTGGCAAGCGTGTCGCTTACTCTCTCAAGCATTTCTGCGGAAATATCGGAAAAGGTGACGTGCAGCCCACGTCTCGCAAGAAACAGCCCCGTATGGCCTCCTCCGGTCGCAATATCCAGCGCCTTCATGCCTGGCTTCAGCGAGATATTCGCAAGACTCATTTCCACATCCTCCGTATTCGCGAGGACATGCGAGGTGCCATACTCCGCGCTTCGGCTGTCAAACTGCCGCTGTGCGGCTTGTTGCGAAGGATCGAGCTTCACTAGGCGTGATCGCCACTACCATGGCGCTTGCGCCATTCTGCCCGGTACTGCCCCATAAGTACGATAATCGCATTTCGGATCCGGAAGACTCTGCGGTTAATAGTCGTCAACTGGCGACGCGTAAGAAGTCCCTTTGCTTCGAGACGATGCCCCGACTCCATGACGTCATGCGCGGCTTTCAGTCCCCGCTTGAGATACGCGATCGTCATTCCGATTTCCGTGCTGTCCTCATCACAAAGCGCGGCAGCCAGTTTCGCGCCACAGATGGCGGAACTCGTCGCCAGTAAAATTGCGTCCGGATTCTCCTCAAATGCGGCATGCTGCTTGAAAAGCTTGTTGATGTAGTCGTGCAGCTTGAGCGTATCCTGATAAAGCGGGGTTTGGGCAAACTCCTCAAAGGAACGATCCTCTTCCTCCTCATCATTGTCTTCGAGGTAGCGCTCTACCTTCTCATCCAGAGCTTCTGGTGAGGTAGCCGTCCATTCCGACCAGCCCATTTCCTGGGCGATGATCTGATCCCGCTCAGGGTGATCCATATATTTCTCCAACAGGCCGAGATACTTTTCCGTATTCCGGTCTTGCTGCTGCAGGAAGCGCTCCCATTCATACTCGTCCCAGGCGCCTTCGAAATCTGGATCGTAATCACTCATTACTTAATCAGTTAATGCAGGCTTGGTCAGACTGCAAATCTTTATCTTTAAGGTTTTGAAGGCGAAGCTGCCCACAGGCGGCTGCAATATCGTGTCCTTTTTCGCGTCGGATGGTCGCCTGGATGCCCTGTCTCTTTAAAATATCGTGAAAAGCGTCCTGTCGGGTAATAGAAGGCCGCTTCCAGGGCAGGCCCTCTACAGAGTTATAAGGGATCAAATTTACCTTCACATTCAGCAATCTCGCGTGTTTTACCAGGGCCGTCGCTTGATCCAGCCCGTCGTTGATCTCGTTAATAAGGATGTACTCGAAAGTCACCTTCTGCTTCTTCTTGCTCGAAAAATACGTGCACGCCTCAAGCAGTTCCTGAAGCGGATATTTTTTATTCACCGGCATGATGCGGTCTCTCACTTCATCCGTTGCACCGTGTAGTGAAATAGCCAGCCGGATCTGCATCGGTTCATCTGCGAGCTTACGAATTTGAGGAACCAGCCCGCTTGTGGAAACGGTAATCCGTCGTGCGCCAATTCCGACTCCCCATGGCGCATTGATGATACGGAGCGCCTGCATGAAATTATCAAAATTCGCCAGCGGCTCTCCCATTCCCATGAAGACGAGATTATTCACTTTCTCCCCGGAAATCCGCTCTGCGGCGAGAATTTGCTCTACGATTTCGGAAGCATCGAGATTCCGCTTCCAGCCGTCCAATCCACTCGCGCAAAACTTACACCCGTAGGCACAACCGACCTGCGTGGAAATGCACAATGTCCTGCGGTCCGCCGCATCTCCATAGAGCGCGGGAGATGCCGGAATCAATACCGACTCCACACTTTGCCCATCGTGTAATTCAAAAAGAAATTTCTGCGTCGTATCCTTCGACCCAATCGTCCGCACCGTTTCAAGACGCGTAATCGAAAACTCCTCGTTCAATATTTCGCGCAACGGAGCAGGCAGATCGCTCATATCCTCAAAGCGGTCTTTTCGCTTTTCATAAATCCAGCGAAAGACCTGAGCGGCACGGTATTTTGGCTGTCCAAGATTCCCCATGGCCTCGGAAAACTCTTCCAGAGTGAGGGCTTTAATGGATCGCTTCATCTTAAATCAATACGTCCTTGTGTAAATTGCTGCCAATCCTTTCTGCCGCACTTTATAGTTTATTAAGCGTTTTATCCAATCTCGATTTCAATTTAACGCAACAGATTGATATCTTTTACATTGACATCACAAGATGTTGTGTCGATATGTGGAAAACCTGTATTTCTACTAATGCGCTGTACAAAGTGTGCCTCCCTGGAAGATAAGGTGATTGATTCGCGTCTTTCAAAAGATGGTACGAGCATTCGCCGACGGAGGGAGTGTCTTCTTTGTGAAACACGCTTTACGACCTACGAAGAGCTCGAACGGCTGGAATTGCGAGTTATCAAACGAGACGGACGCCATGAACCCTTTGACCGCCACAAACTTCTCACCAGCCTTACCAAGGCATGCGAGAAGCGCCCCATCAGCATGGAAACCATGGAACACGGGGTGGAGGAAATCATCCAGGATCTCGAATCGCTTCAGGAACGGGAAATCTCCACAAAGCTTCTCGGCGCAAAGGTTATGGAAAAACTGCATGGCATCGATTCCGTTGCCTACGTGCGCTACGCATCGGTCTATCGGCAGTTTCAGGATATCGGCGAGTTCATTGAGGAAATTCAATCCCTCGAACGTCGCGGCGTGAAATCTTCGGACCAAACGGAATTATTTAATCCATGATCGCCCTCAAAGACCACCTTCCCCTCGTCCAGTTTCCTGATGGTAAGGTTACGAATTTCGAAGCCTCGTGGTTGATTCAATCCCTCCTGCGCGCCGCAAACGCCGCAGGCTATACAAAGTGGTGGCTCGCCGAACATGTCGCCGCGAGTGTTGCGAATTATTTGGAAAAAGATGTCGAGGATCAGGTCGTCACTACCGAGCGTCTGCAAAAAGCGGTGAAGAACGTTCTTCACGCCATTGGCTACAATGATATTTCCACGCATTTTGTCCCCCAGCCTCTTCCTGTCCGCATTTCCTTGAGCGATCTCGCAAAGGAAGCTGGCAATGGCTATGAGCTGATTTTCTTCGGCCTCCTGCGCGAACGTCTGCGTCAGGCATTGGACTCTCCTGCTGAGGAAGTGCAGCTTCTGGATATTCAGGATTGCGTGAAAACGTTGCGGGCCACAAAAACCTGGCAACGCAGTTGCTCCGGTCTTCGCAGTGAAATTGTCACCTTCGTCTACGGCGAGATCGAATCCACCCGACGCTTTGGAAATCTCTCTCTGCGTGTCACATGACGCTTTTTGAAAAGATCATCGCCCGCGAGATTCCCGCAGATATCGTTCTCGAAACAGACGATGCCATTGCCTTCCGCGACATCGCGCCACAAGCGCCGGTTCATATTCTCGTAGTCCCAAAAAAACTCATTCCTCGCATCGGTCAGGCGGAAGATTCCGATGCCCTTCTTCTCGGTAAATTATTACTGACCGCACGCGATGTTGCGAAAAAAGAAGGACTAATCGAAGGAGGCTTCCGAGTTGTGATTAATCACGGCAAGAATGGTGGAGAAACCGTTCCGCATCTCCATATGCATATTCTTGGCGGTAGAGCGATGTTTTGGCCTCCCGGCTAGAGATTCATCGCTGACTTTAAGTCAGCGTAATTTCAGTTCCCACTCCAGTATTGGTGAAAATCTCCAGCAAGAGACCATGCGCCACATGACCGCCGATAAAATGGACTTTCCCAACGCCATTTTTAAGAGCATTCGTTGCCGAGCGCACCTTGGGCAGCATTCCTCCCATGATGATTTCCTCTTCAATGAGCGTCTCGATATCCTCGATAGTCACCGACGGAATAAGCGATTCCTTTACGCTGGGATCACGCATGATGCCCGGCACATCACTTACAAAAAGTAATTTTGTCGCCTTCAGGCTCGAAGCCAACGATGCCGCGGCCACATCGGCATTGATATTAAGCACCGTTCCACCTTCCTCTGCACCGAGGGGAGAAATCACAGGAACGATTTCTTTTTTCACCAGCGCTTCAATTTCTTGGGTGGTTACTTTGGAAGCCTCTCCCACAAAGCCAATATCAATACTTTCTCCATCCTGTTCCTGAGGTCCGAGTTTTACGGCGGTAAATACATTTTTGCCTGAAATTCCCTGTGCCTTACCTCCAAATTTCTTGAGCGTCTCGACGATCCTCGGATTGATTTCCTGATCCAATGTTTCATGGACGATGTGAATGGACTCCGCACCCGTGACACGCAACCCGTTTACAAACTGCGGATGAATTCCCGCAGCCCGCATCTTCGTATTGATGGCTTTTCCACCGCCATGCACGACCACGGGATTAATCCCCACAGCCTCAAGAAAAACAATATCGCGAAGCAAGCGATCAACCTGCTGCTCATCCTCCATCGCCGCGCCGCCGTATTTAATGACAAAAGTATGGCCGCGATATTGTTGAATATACGGCAATGCCTCGATGAGCGCCTCGATCCGTCCTTCGTCGGTAATGTGCTGTCGCATTCGATTATTCTCCGAGATTAAGCCGCACGTATTCCTCTGTGAGATCCGTCGTATAAATGGAGTGCGATCCACGGCCCATCCGTAAATTGACTTTTACTTTAAATTCCTTTTTTGCTGCAACTTTTTGGAGCTTTTTGAAGGAAGTCTTTGCGGCCATGCCTCGGATTGCCACGGCATCGTCATCATAAAAAATATCCACAAGCTCTTCCCTCATCTTCACTTTGGCGTAGCCCACAGCGTCGAGAATACGTCCCCAGTTCGGATCGCCACCCGCCCATGCGCATTTGACAAGCATCGAGTTCGCAATCGCTTCACCTGCACGCCGTGCTTCCTGAGCCGATGCGGCACCGGTGACTTCAAGCTCGATAAATCGACTAACTCCCTCACCGTCTTTAACGATCATTTTTGCGAGTGCCAGAGTCAGCGTATTAAGAGCAGCCTGGAATAAAGCGCGTTCTTTTAAATTCAGATTCGAAACACCGGATGCTCCATTTGCGAGAAGAATGACTGTGTCATTCGTGCTCATGTCGCCATCTACGGTGATGCGGTTGAAGGATTGCTCCACTGCTGCATCCAATAATTTTTTCAACAAGACTTTTGGAATACCCGCATCCGTGGTCACGACACAAAGCATCGTCGCCATATCGGGATTAATCATCCCTGCACCCTTTGCAATTCCGCCGATGCGCACTTTCTTCCCACGAAGGCGAAACTCCACGGCATACTCCTTGGGAAAAGTATCGCTCGTCATGATCGCGACTGCAGCCGCACGGCTCTGATCACTCGCCGTCTCATCCGCAAGATCGCGGATCGCCTTTATGATTTTTGGCATAGGAAGAAAAACCCCGATGCGGCCTGTAGAACCAATCAGTAAATGTTCAGGCTCCAGCCCAAGGGACTTGGCCGTAGCAGCCGTCATGCGTCGTGCATCCCGCATACCGCGAGCCCCAGTGCAGGCATTTGCATTTCCGCTATTGAGAATCACTCCATAGGCATCTTTGCTCTTGATGTGCTCCATCGAGAGTCGCACAGGTGCGGCCTTTACTTTATTATTCGTGAATGTCGCCGCTGCTGTCGCTGGAATCGCCGAAAGCACCAGCGCGAGATCATTACGTGATTTGTTTGCTTTCTTGATTCCTGCATAGATCGCAGAAGCCAGAAATTCCTTCGGCGCACAAACGCCTCCACCGATAATACGACTCGATTTTTTCATTAATACTAAAACTCAAAGCAACGCCGTTGTTTCATCAAAGCCCGCCATCAGGTTCATGCTCTGCACAGCTTGTCCGCCGGCACCCTTTACCAGATTATCAATCGCGCTGAATAGCAGAATACGTCCCGTTCTTTCATCATACCGGCAGGAGATATCGCAAAAATTCGTATGTACCACATTTTTAAGATCAGGAATCACATCACTCACCCGCACAAAGATCTCGTTCTTGTAGACTGCCTGGAGTGTCTCTTCGATCTTCTTCTCCGCTCCTGCCGTGGGTTTACAATATATCGTGGAGTAAATTCCCCGATTCAGTGGAATCAAATGCGGGGTGAAAGAAATCTGGACCGGAGATTTCGCCGCACTGGAAAGCTCCTGCTCGATCTCCGAAAGGTGCCGGTGCTTCGGCACACCATAAGCCCGGGCGCTTTCACTGCACTCCACAAAAAGAAATGTTGTCTCGGCCTTCCGTCCCGCGCCACTGACCCCACTGAGGCTCGAAACCGCAATCGAGTCCCTCTCGATCAGCCCCGCCTTCAGCAACGGAACCAACGGCAGCAAAATACTCGTGGGATAGCAGCCCGGTGATGCCACGAGCCGAGCCTTCCGAATCGCTTCCCGATGAATTTCCGGTAATCCATAGACTCCCTGATCCAGAAAATCCGGCGCGGGGTGCTTTTCTCCATAAAATTCTTCATATACAGCCGGGCTTTTCACCCGAAAATCCGCGCTGATATCGATAACCCGCTTCCCCGCCTTTAAAAGAGGAACTGCAAACTCCGCAGCCTTTCCATGAGGAAGCGCCAGAAAAAACACCTCAGCGTCCGATGCTGTCAGCGTCGAAATCTCAGGCTCTACAAACCGCAAGTCTCCAAATCCACCTCGGTTTACAAATTTCGGCATGACCTCCGAAAGCTTCTTCCCGGCATGTTGTCGCGAGGTCAGGCAAACCGCCTCTACCTGAGGATGCCGACCCAAAATCGTGCACAGCTCCTCCCCTGAGTAGCCGCTTGCGCCCACAATGCCGATTTTCCATTTAGACATGATGGCAAAACGCTATCGCGCTTCGCTTTTGAAAGCAATCGCCCCTCTCATCTTTTTACATGCGTAAATCCTTCTTGAAAACCTTCCCGTTCCAGCGCATCTTCCCCTCCTCAAATTAGTCGGGCCGTAGCACAGCTTGGTAGTGCGCTTGAATGGGGTTCAAGAGGTCGTGGGTTCGAATCCCGCCGGCCCGACCATTTTGTCTGAAAATGCTCGCCGCTTCCGGCCGATGGGAGAGAACCAAAGGTTCGACTGCCTATTCGCTTCAGCGAATTTTCTTTTATGCGTAGCCTTTATGCAGAGATTGCCAACAGGCAATCAATCCCGCCGGCCCGACCATTTAGAACCTCTCAAAAGCAAATGAGAAGTTGTATCGCGCCTTACAAGACCCGGTAGATACTCAAATTGAAAACACCGGTTTTCTATCGGGATTACCATCAACCAATGGTAACGCGAGTTCCAATGGATCGACTATCTCAACCCAAGTCTGAAACTGACAATGTCATTCTCAAGCATGATTCAATTCAAAACCACCATCGATGGTTATGATTTGGCCTGTAATATAAGTCGCCTGATCGGAAAGAAGAAAAGCGATGAGATCTGCTACCTCCTCCGGCCTTCCAATGCGTCCCAATGGAATTTCCTTTGCCATTTTTTGACTTAACTGACCGGCTGGCAGACCAAGCAGAGTGCCTCGCTCACGATCAACTTGTCGCCACATGGCCGTTTCAATGACTCCGGGACTCACTGCATTGACTCGAATGCCATGAGAGGCGAGCTCCAGCGCAAAAGTGCGGGTAAGGTGATTGATCCCTGCCTTGCTCACGCCGTAGTCGGCATTATTTGGTCGAGGCCCGTTCCCGGACGTCGACGAGATGGTAACGATTGATCCCCCTTTTCCTTCCGCTATCATCACCTGGCTTACACACTGAAGAGAAAAAAAGGTACTTCGAAGATTCAAGTTCATGGTGTCATCCCATTGCGCGGGTGTGATTTCAGAAAGAGCAGAAAATCGAATCATTCCTGCGCAAGGTACGAACCCATCAATACGGCCAAATTTCTTCAAAGCCACTTCGGTTAGCGCTTTTCCAAAATCCTCATCACAGGCATTGGCGACAAATAAGTGCGGAGACAGTGCAAATTTGGAAATTTCGACTTCAATCTCCTTTAAACTATCCTCACTCCTGTCGCTTAGCAGAAGCATTCCTCCCTCTCGTGCGATGAGCAGCGCCAGCGCCTTGCCAAGCCCTCCTGCCGCTCCCGTGATTACGATTACCTTCCCGTCGAAACGATTCATCCCATTACCTCCGGTTCGCTTTTCCAATCCATGTCTCTGTTAAAAGGAAAAATCGGACGCGGGATTTTTTTATAATCCAGGCGCTCCAGATACGATGGACTCGGTCCCGGACATTCGCAGGGAATATTTTCCTTCATGATATCGCGATAGGCATCCATATGGCCGACCGTTGCTTTCACCACGATGATTTGCGCAGTAGCGGGCTCAAGACCTATTTGACGAAAAACCTCGGGATCGTGGCCTGGACCTGCAAACTCACTCACCAGCACACGAATACTGCCAATTTCCAAAACCACGCAGCGGCCCATATTCACCTTCATTGAGAGATGACCGCGAAGTTCAAATTTCCCGTCCGAGAATTTCCCCACGCGCGCGGTGACGTTTACGGGATCATGATATTTCCGGGATCGTTTAGCACCAAGCGAAATAGCAATCTCCCGCCCTGCTCCTGCTTCATACGCCTGTTGTACGACCTCGGGATCAACCATTGTCAAAAGAGCCACGCATTGAATCTGCTGTCGAAGCATTTCCCTGAGCAGGCAGGTGCTGTCGCCGGGAGATCCACCGTTGGTCGCATCGGCTCCATCCGCAATGACGATAGGGCCCGTTTTAGCTTCGGCCGCTTTTTCTACGGCTTCAGCGGGCTCGTATTTTTTGGAATAAAATTCGGCACGGTGCTGCCACGCCGCCTCGGAGAGACGCGTACACGCCGAGTGCGCAAGATCGGGATCGCTCTCCGTCGTCACGAGTGCAGACCACCCGAGTTCCGGAACATCCAGCCAGGGCTGCACCGCAAATACGGAAGCGTCCATGACCCCCGGTAAAGCTTCTATCTCCTTCGCCAAAGCAAACCATTCGTGCATCGGCCCTTCGGAAGTCCGAAAATGTTCGCAAGGGGTCACCAGTGGAATTTTGCAAAAAGCCATGACGGGTTTTCGCTTGTCCTTTAAGAGCGACAAAAGAAGACGCGCCGCTTTTCGTCCCGTTTCCCGCATGTCCGTATGCGGACAATGCCGGTAAGCAGTGATCGCATCGCAAGCCGTCACCATTGCCTCGGTCAAATTTCCATGATGATCGAGCGAAATAACAATGGGAATTTCATACCCCACTTTTTCCCTTATGTACGTGAGAAGGCGTCCTTCGACATCCATGGTTTTTTCTCCCGACATCGCACCGTGAAGCGATAAAAGTACCGCGTCGAGTTTGGGATTCATCGTCAGCTGGGCATCGATGGCTGTCTCCAGCTGATCCAATGGCTCCTCGGCCACCGGGCCGCCGCACCATGCAGAAGCATTAAAAAGGGGAATATAGGTAATCTGCTCGGCATCCAATATATCGGCGAAGCCCGTTAGCTCGTTATCCTGAGCGCGCAGCTCGGGCAACATGGCATCCCCTATCTGCCATGTATATTGTTGAAAATCGCGCAAAGTGGTGCGCGTATCTGCAAAAGTATTCGTTTCCTGCCAGAGACGGCCGATAGCAATATTATACATACTCATTTTTTCCCACAGCTGGAGGAGCAGGCTGAAAAAGCTCCAGCGCGATATTATCCGGCCCATTGAAGTAAACTGCACGTGCGCCCTTGTTCATTCCGTAACTGACTTCCTGCGGCAATCCTTTAAAACGGACACCTTGATCCGAAAGACGTCGGTATTCAGCTTCAATATCGTTTACCTGAAAACAGAGGTGAGCATTACCAGGAAGGTTTGTTGCTGTGTCGGTGGATTTTCCGCGCGGTTGGACATACTCAATTAATTCCACCCAATGCGAAAAGGTGCCGTTGCTTTGTGGAAATGCGAGCACCGAGATTTTAAGCACCGCATCCGGAAACGCCACCGTGCGTCGAATATAATCAAAGTCATATAGGCCTCCTCCGATACGCTCCATACCAAAAAGTTCGATAAAAAATTTCTCCGCTTCTTCGAGATTGGAAACGGTAAAGCTGGTGTGATGAAGGCTTATTGCCGCATTCTTCATGATATTATAATGAGGCTAAATATAAGAGATTTAATTTTCAAAGTGATAGAGCGTTGCTACTCCAATTTACCGTTGAGCAAATTTGTAATATCTCCGTGAAAAACATAATCCTGCGAAGCGATGATAGAAAGAATGATCCCCGGCTTCCCCGTTACGGGTAGTCCCACATGAGGAACCGTCGCATCATAATAGACACTATCTCCCTCCTTGAGGCGTATTTCCTGTTTTCCATACATCAGACAAATTTCTCCCTTAACCACGTAGTTAAATTCCTCGCCAAGATGAGAGATTAGTTTCTGCTTTTCCTTACCCGCAGAAATATCAATCAGGAGCGGCTCCATGAGTTTCCCACGTTTCGAGGTGGCGAGTAATTCAAAAACGAAACTCTTTTCTCCTCGAAAACGCTTATAGATGCCTTTTCCCGCCCGACATAAAACGATGGGCGCAGTTATTTCATCTCCTTCAAAAAAAGTAGATATCGGTACATCAAGTGCATCTGCCAGAAGTTCTAAATTGGCGATCGTAACTGAGAATTTATGAGTTTCGATACGGGAAAGAAATGCCGGGCTCATGGCGCACTGTTTTGCCAGTTGAGTCAGTGTCATCCCTTTATCATGCCGCAACTTTCGCAACCGATTCGCAATCTTCAATTCTGCAGTTTTGAGAGGAGAGTGTTTCACTTATGAGTTAAGATAAATGCACGATGATTAAAGAACCACAGAGAGGAAAACGCGCAAGTAAAATTATGCCTATAAGACATAATATTGCTATTGACGTATTATTTTAATTAACCTTGGATTCAAGGACTCACCTCATTTTTCGATACGAGAACAGGCGATTTATAAACGAGATTAATGCTATGATTACCCCGCCTCTACTTCGCATTGCTTACCTGCCCTTCTATGTGGATTACTACGAGGGCATTTGTGCGAACTTCCCCCAGGAGAAAGCGGAAATTGTCAAAGCATGCGCCCAAAAACTGGAAGAGGAAGGTTCTTTGATTTGGGATGGAGAATTGCTCTGTGATGCGGAGGCGGCAAACGCAGCCGGTCTGCAATTGGCAGGAGAAAACGTGGACTGCGTCGTTGTCTTTACCAGCATCGCCGTCTTCGGAGCTATCCCATGGGCCGCGCTGCAACATTTGAATGTTCCCATCCTCATCTGGAATGCCCAACAAATACAGACCGTGGGCGAGAGCTATTCGATGGTGGATATTGTTCGCCACACCGGACAGATCGGTTCGCAGGCGTTAGCTAATACGCTGGTACGCGAAGGCCGGTGGTTTCGTGTACTTGCCGGTTATGAAAAGAGTGAGCGAACAAGAGAGGAAATGCGGCGTTTTTTCAACGTGATCCGCACGGTTGCCTCCTTGAAAAAAGCACGTCTTCTGGCCATTGGAGAAGTGTTTCCAGCGATGACTGATATTCTTATCGATGAAAATACTCTTCAAAAAATAATCGGCGCCTCGGTGATCCATATTAGCGGAGACGAGCTTACATGCCGTTATCAAGCGACGGAACAGACCGAACTCAAGCATGCTTCGATCACTGAATTATCTTCAGACGAAGCGTCGCGCTCAGCCCGTCTCAGCGCCACGGTGAATGCATTGGTCGAGGAACATCACGCGCATGGAGGTTCGCTCAACTGCCATGGCGGTGTTTGCCTTAAGAATTCCGCTATTGGTATCACCGCCTGTTACAGTCTTGGTGTCCAAAATGCTCTCGGCCGCCCGTTCACCTGCACAGGCGACATTCCGACTGCACTCGCCATGTTGATGCTGAAAAATCTCACCGGCATCTCGATGTATACAGAGGTGCAGGTAATGGATGAAATGCGAAACGCGGTCGTGATCGCCAACAGTGGCGAGGGCGAGGATGGTATTCGGCGCAAAAATTGCGATTCTGTGGTGAGCGGAAATACAAACTTCGTCGGGCTTCATGGCCGAGGAGCTTCATTTGTGTATCCTCTCGAACCCGGTCCGGCCACACTCATCAGTCTGACTCCGACACCCCGAGGCGTGAAACCCTTTCGCCTTATTGTAGCCGAGGGAGAAATCCTGCAGGAGACATTACCGGATTCTGGAGCACTCGCCGGGTTCTTCCGCTTCAAAAATGCAGAACTTCATGCTGGCTATACAGCATGGTTAGAGGCTGGCGCAGTACATCACGCAGCGACTACACTTGGTCATTGGACCAGTGAACTCAAAGCTGTAGCGGCATTGCTGGATATCGAATTCGTCGGGATATAACCCGGCTTCCTCTAATCCATCGGAAACATCTGAACACGCACTGGCCCGAGCAGTCCACTGCCCTTGCTTTCTCCAGCAATGAGGTTACCGGAGTTATTTGCGACTTCGATGACCAGGTCGATCACGCTCTTTTGAGCGTAAGGTGTCAGGTCAAAATCAAACGGCTTCCAGAGACGTGTATCGACGATCTTCCCGTTTGCGTAGACACGGCAGCTGTCCCGCACTTCTCCGCAATCGAGCACCCAGCGAAGCTTTCGTTTCACGAGCGCAGGATCAAGCTTGATGGTCTGCTGGTAACGTCCTCGTCCGCTTGCGTGAGGATAGCCTTGTAACGTCCAGCTTCCGGTCAGCATCGTGGGCTGAGCGGGAACTAATTGAGGGCGTGGCTGGTCATTGATCCGGAAGTCCCCGAGAATGCGCAGGGGTTGCAACAAGCCATCGGTGGCCTGTGTAGCATTCACGTAGATAACGATTTCGTTCACTTTTCCGTAAAGCAAATACTTACTACATTCGGTGACGCGGTTGCCCACGTCGAAGATACGTTCAAAACGAAAGTCCTTCTGTCGAATTTCATGACCATTAATCCAAATCCGCCAGTCACCGGAAACTCCGTCGGTTTCCATGAGTAGCAGGAGATCCTTCGAAACATTCGGTTCGAGCAGGAAGACATTCCGGTAATAGACTGGAACCGGGAAGTATTTTGGTAGAATCTCATCTTTTGCACTAGTTCCATTCAGAACCCACATAGGGATTGGATTTAGCTTTTTCCTCGGCTCGGCTATATCGACCTGAGTTCTCAACGCGCCTACTTTTACCAGATTACTGTTTTGGTAGGGCAGGAGATGCCAGTGCTTTTTGGGTATTTCTTCCGGTTTGAACTTGAAGTCGACATCCATGCAAATATCCCATTTGTCCAGATACAGGCAGTTCCTGAGTCCGCTGAATTTCCATTCGCTATCCAGCGAAATCGTGGCCACCGGCTTTTGCTTGAGGATGGAAGCCTCACTGGCCGGTAATGCTTTTCTCTTACGCTCCCGGACATATACCCCCAGTTCACGCGCACCGAGCGTCTGTTCGGACGCAGGCTCCTGCTTGCCGGAATCTGCACACCATTTTTCCCAGCCATCAGCTGGTGAAGGCCAGTTCAAGCCGATTTTTCGCGAAGCGGTATTAAGCACCATGAGGATCTCTCCCGTGGTGGTCTCAATGCGACGTGATAAAACTTCCGGTGGTAGCGAAGCAATCTGCAACGCTCGTAATTCCGCAAGCGCGACGAGTTCTCGCGTGGTATGAACCGTTCGCGTGCCGCGTGGCTTCCATGAACGCTTATGTCCCTTGTGTTTCCATGTGAGCACTTCCTGGATTTCCTGGGAAAATCGGATCACACGGCCGCCAGCCCGGATGAACGCATTAAGCGTCTTACAACTTTCCTCGGAGAGGTAACTGCACGGAGGAATGATAACGTAGTCATAACGCGCCTTATCAATGTGAAGCTGTCTCGCTCCAGTGCCCGCTTTGCCGACTACTGCTTCATCCAGGATATCAAACGGAATATGCGTTTCCAATAAAGCCTGATGCACACCGACAAAATCGCGATCGATTTTCTTGGCTGCTTTGCTGCGCCATTCGAATCCCACTACCTCTACTGCCAGGCTGCTTACGGGAAATAGAAGAGCCACGCGCCGGATATCCTTACCGGAGCGAACCATTGCTCCGAGTCGGTCAAAGCGAAGCGCAAACCGGTCGAAATATTCCCACTCCGGGCTCTGGTAGAAGTAGGAGGGAGGAAGTTCAAGCTTTCGATATCCGTCGATGCTGTAGGTCATCAGCGTATGGCTGGCCTGATCGGAGCCAAGAATAAGCGTCCAGTCGAAAAGTGCGCGTGTGTCTGCGAGGTTGCCTTTCCAGTTCAACCCGATAGGGAACACCTCGGTATAACTTGAGGTGCCCAGCTGGCGGCTGATGGAATAGCTGACATTTGCCCCCACGTTAAGATCGGCATGTTCGCGGTCGCCGATCTGGATTCCATTAATGAGATCACTTGCCTGAACGGAAAACTCGCGGATTGCCGTCATCAGATTTCCGCCTTCCGCCATCATTTGTGCAGGCCGTTCTTCATAGCCGAGTCGGCACATATATAGCACGCCATGTTTCTCACACCATTGCCGAGTCTGCCGGATGAAATGATGCGCATAAAGTTTGCTATGCACTTCCTGGTAGTCCATACGAATGCGCGCGCTCCGCTCGGAGATATCCATCGCTAGATGTGCCGCCAGAGGCTTTAGGTCGTAACCCTTCATCTTGCGGAAATACTCCCACAACTTCGGGGTCCAACGGGTGTGAGGAGGTTCCGCACTGTAGAAGCCCTTGAGTGTACTTCCAAAGTATTGTTTGAAATGTTTCCAGTACCATTCCTGATTTTTCTGCAGCCATGCATGAACCGCTTCGGGATTCAACGTATCTGCCAGCCAACCGTGATAAAACTGGCCTTCATTGATAAGGAAGGAAACCACTTTCCAGGTTCCAGCAGGCACTTCCCAGTCGAGCTTATATTGAGGCGAATGCCGCTCGGCAGTTGTGGTAAATATCGTATCCTTTACGGATGCAGGGGCAAGATAGGCCGAATTCAACTCGGAGATCGCCCACTCTGTATCGCAGGGACCGATATAGGGCATGAGATCAATGATTCGATTTCCACCCACTTCCACGGCGGAAACGGATACCGGAAATTGCTCCGAAATTGCGAGCTTCACACGCTTTCCGCCCTTCACGTCCTGAACCTTGTGCGAAAGTATACGCGCACGATATTCAGGATGTTCCTGCGTGAGGGCTCCGCCTGCATTTCCCGAAGGCCAGCAATCTTCATCCCAAAGCCACACCTTCATACTGCGTTTTTTGCAATGTGCAAAAATGGCCTCCACGATCTTTCTCCATCGGTCTGAGAGATAAGGAAGGTCATGACTGTAAAATCGGAATATCACGACTTCGCGAATTCCCTTGGAATACATTTCGTCGAGTTGCCAACAAACTTCGTCTTCGGATAGTTGACCCTCCACCTCAATGTGGTTAAAGGTCCAGAATCCGACGTAGGTTTCACCTAGTGGTGGCATTTGCCAGGTTTCGCGCAGGGCTTTCATACTACTGTTTGTTTTCATTTATATGAGAAAATCAAGGAGCCGCGAATGAGGAGGGGAATTCCTGCATTTCATCCGGCATCGGGTAATGCGACAATGGTAAATTCTAAGAAAGGCTTATTCGTGAATGGAAAAAGCCGACCTATTTAGCTCTAAAGCATTCACGACCAGCCCGATTCCCCAAATTATAAATTATACTTTTTTTATGAACTCCACCCCCGCTAATTAGCGCTTCAGGAGCGTATTGACGTATTCAAAATATGTTAAATCAGCAAGTTATTGCTCTAGAGACAATAAATATCTCTTTGCCCTGTCTTAGCAAGCAGTTTTTAAAACTCCAATCCGGCGTGAATAGCCGGGTAAAAACGCATACTTTAAAAAATCCATATTGGACTCACCATAAGTGAGTTACATGAAAAATATGAATATTTTCCGCCAAAGACTCTTCAATCGTCCAAAATCTTTTTTGTCAGATCGAAGAATTTAATTCACGTCTAATGCGCACCCTTGAGCAGATTCATGAGATCGCCATGAAAGAGATAATCTTTCGAAGCAACCATGGAAAAAATCACACCCGGTTTTCCGGGAACGCTTTGTCCCGCGTGAGGAACCATTGCGTCATAATAAACGCAGTCCCCTTCCTTAAGATGAATTTTCTGTTTTCCATAAATCAGATAAGTCTCTCCTTTAAGGACGTAGTTGAATTCCTCGCCGGGATGGGTAATTAATTCCCGCTTATGGGTAATGGTGGATATATCTACCAAAAAAGGCTCCATCAGTTTCCCGTGTTTCGAGGCGGCCAGCAATTCAAAAGAAAAACTCTTGCGCCCTCGGAAATGCCTGCGCACTCCTTTCCCGGCACGACATACAACAATGGGTGAAGTCACTTCATCCCCTTCAAAGAAGACCGAGAGGGGGACGTTAAGAACCTGCGCGACACGTTCAAGGCTGCCGATGGGGATGGCAAGTTTATGATTCTCAACACGGGAAAGAAATGCCTGGCTCAGAGAAGCTTTCTTTGCCAGTTGATCCAGCGTCAGCCCTTTGTCACGGCGCATCTTGCGTAGTCGGTTCGCGACGTTCAGTTCCGCGGTTTGGATGAAGGTGGTATCCTCTGTTGATTTAGGTAATTTTTTAGAACGCTCGCGCACGCGTAAGAATTGTAATGTTAAGGAAACCGCGCAAGCAAGATCGGCCTGAATTGTTAGATTTCTAACTATCCGGGAGCGAAGGCGGGGCACAGGGAATTCCGCCTACATTCCCGTCATTACCAGAAGATCACCTCTTGAATGGGGTTCAAGAGTTCCTTGGTTCGACTGAACATTCGCTTCAGCAAAATTTTTCTTCACGCAAAGCCCATACTCAGAGATTGCCATAGGCAATCAGTCCCTCACCCTTATACCCTTCTAAGGTGGATTCTGAAAAACATTCCGTTGCCTCTCCCTTTTGAAAGCCTTATTGAATATTTAGGATTATTTTCCTTCGTCATGGCATTCAAATCTAAAGCGCACATCAACCCTTTGGGGGATAGTGCGTACACACTACGGGCATTGATTTGTGCTGCTCCTCTTCCCGTAGTTACTTTCGATGCCGTTTCGCTTATCACGCTCGTGAACCCCGTTGCGGAACGCTTATTCGGCAAAAAATCTGCCAGAATCCATGGAAAAAGTTTTCCCGATTTATTCTCTCAACTCGATATCCGCAAAAAACTCTCAAACATACGAAGTCTCAAAAATATCCTTGAGTTGGAAACCCAGATTACCGATTCGACTGGCAAGGACCTTGAATTAACTCTCTGGATCATGCCATTAGAGAGCACTCCTCGCAAAAAAAATGGTTATCTCGCTGTTTTTCTGGACCGTACTGAAAACCACTTCATGGAACGTGCACTCCTGGAAGCCAGCGAACGTGAAAAGAAAAATATCGGCCAGAATCTTCACGATGAATTGTGCCAGCAGCTCGTGGGTGCCGCTTTTGCCGCGAAAGCTGTGAGCGATGAATTCAACCGCAAGGGCACCTCCGGCGCCGAACGCCTTGGAGATCTCGCAAGACTCATTAATGGCGCCGTCACGGAAACCCGCGATATCGTACGTGGTCTCCGCCCCGTAGATCGCGATGCAGCCGGACTCATGTCGGCGCTCGATGAACTAGTGCATAGTACGAATCCTAAAATACCGATGGAATTTATCTGCAATGGCTCCGTTTTCGTTTCCAATCCGGATTCCGCGCTACAGGCCTATCGTATTGTTCAAGAGTCGCTCTTCCAGCTTATGCAGACTGGTATGGTTAAAAAAATGAGTCTGTCTCTTCTTAAGAAAAAAAAGACGGTCATTATGAAGATTATCGCCGAAGGCATCGGCAAAAAATCCTTTCTCTCACATATTAATCCTCTTGATCTCAAAATTCTGGAATATCGCGCAAAGGCCATTACCGGCACGTTTTCCATCGTGGCTGAAAGCACCAGTAAGCTCGACATCACCTGCTCATTTCCTGAACCTCTATGAAATCTTCTTCTTCCGAAAAAAAGAAAGTTCTTATCGTGGATGACCATCCCGTTTTTCGCCATGGTATCCAGACCCTTCTTCGCTCTGAGTCGGATCTCATAATCTGCGGGGAGGCCTCCTCTGCCCCGGCGGCTCTCGATGCAATGCGCCAGTTGCTTCCCGATATTGCTCTTCTCGATATTTCTCTACCCGGCACGAATGGGATTGAGCTCATTAAGCTCATGAAATCCGAGCAGCCGAAACTTCTCATCCTCATTCTCTCCATGCATGATGAATCGCTTTACGCACTTCGCGCACTAAAGGCCGGCGCTCTCGGTTACGTGATGAAAGCGGAAGCCCCCACTCAAATTCTTACAGCGATTCGAAGAGTTCTTAATGGCGATATTTATGTTTCCCAGAAATTCAGCGAACGTCTGATCTTCAAAGCCATTCATAGCATCGAAGGCGGGATCGGTCTGCCGGTGGATAAGCTTTCAGATCGCGAACTGGAGGTACTTCAACTCCTGGGGCGTGGATTTGGCACACGCGAAATTGCCAATGATTTACATCTCAGCGTAAAAACAATCGAAACACACCGCGCTCATATCAAGGAAAAGCTCGGGTTCAAAGACGCGGGTGAAATGGTGCGCTTCTCTATTGACTGGGTCGCCCAGGAAAAGGTTTAGAGCGCACCTTTTTAAGGTCGCACTGCCAGCGCTAGTAAATCTTCGCTTTCACGCTCGCCATTGAGCTCGAAAGCTTTTTGATCCCGAGCTCAATACGTGTTTTGACCGTTCCCAACGGGATTCCTGTCAGCGAGGAAATCTCTCGTTGAGTTTTGCTTTCGAGAAATGCAAGCCTCACCGCCTGCTGTTGACTCAAGGGTAATGCGGCAAGATGATGTGTCAAAAGCTCTCGCAGATCATCACACTGCGCTTCGCGCTCCACCGTATGACTTTCGTCAAACTCTTTCCCAAGGTGGCGGCATACGATCTCATACCGTTCTGTTGCGCGTCGATAGGCGCAATACTGACGCACCCGGTCAATCGCACGACGCTTGGCCAGCGTCGCCAGCCAGCTCGCAAGTTTTCCCTTTTCAGCGGAATAACTTTCCGGCTTCTCCCAGACCTGAATAAAAACATCCTGCAATACATCCTCTGCTTCCCCCTCATCATGGATCACCTGCATTATGATCGACTTGAGAAGCGAACTGTACTTTCGATAAAGTTTTTCCAATGCCCCTCCGCTACGGGTAGCCAGTTCGTGCATCAATTGCGTGTCCTCAAGCGTCTGCTGGGTCAGAAGGGGAGTATTCATGAGTTACAAGGGAGTTTGTACAACTGCACCCTAATAAAATTCCTCTCTTCCTGCTATCGGTGAGCACTATGATTACGCTATAGGGGTGACAGTGTAAGGTCCCGCCCTCCTTTAAAAAAAACCACGCTACTTTCCTTTCTGTGCGATCAAGACTGGCTTTAAAACGGACCACACATTTTCCGCGATCTTGCGCTGTCCTTCTGCGGTAGGGTGAATTCCATCCGCCTGATTTAGTGATCTCACGCCCCCTACCCCTTCAAACAAATAGGGAATCAAAATAACTCCATAATGTTTTGCTACACGTGGAAAGACAGCCGCCAGATCTTCCGCATATTGTTTCCCATAGGAGACATAATAAGCAGAGGGACTATGCAATCCTGCCAGGAGGATAACCACTTCCGGCGATTTCCTCCTCGCCCGCTCGATGATTTCTCCAAGGTTGGCCTCAATCTGAGATACTGGTAATTTTTGAAGTGCATCATTCGCTCCGAGCGCGATTACTAAAATACTTTTCCCTGAGGGTACAGTATTTTCAACCTCCTGTATCCCGCCTCTCGTTGTCATTCCATCAGTTCCCGCATTCACAATCATATACGGAAGCCCTGTTTCCTGGATTTTCTTTTGTAACACTGCCGGATAGTCCTGCGAAGCCTCCAGCCCATACCCTTCAGTGACACTATCTCCAAAAAATACCACTTCCGAAGCCAACGCTTGGGAAGCCAAAAATCCCGCGGCAATGCATGCCAGCATTCCCACCCATTGCCCGTTATATTTCCCAACTCTTTTTTCCATTATTGCTCCTACTTTCGTCAAATTGACTACGACCGTCAAACTCGATACGTCCGCTTATCGCCTCCTCGTCGATCCTTTAGTATAATCATCATCCTATGAAAATAACCCACACTGCTCTCGTCCTTCTCGCGTCCTTTATGCCCCTGACTGGTTGCGTAAGCATTCATCGCGATGCGGCACCAAGCACGGCCACTACCACAACAACAACCACTCCTGTAGGAACCGATACCGCTGTTCAGAAAACGACAACCACTTATTAATTAAAGCTGAGAATTGGGTCCATTTATTTGAAGCTCGATTTTAAAAAAATAGCTCGGAAAGGAAGCCCCGTAGTCGTAAAGTTTTTTCGTGCATGACTCCTCTCCTTTATCAGCTGTTTCTTTAAAAATTCTGCTGGTGGAGAATCATGCGGATACGCTTCTCTATCTTCAAAAATATTTGGAATCTCTAGGGTATAAAGTGCACCCCGCACGAGATATGGAAACCGCGTTTTCCCTTTTTTCCACACACCTTC
>JBDTJR010000143.1:0-18048 GCA_039935735.1 Chthoniobacterales bacterium
TGCCTGCCGGGTCTTCTCCTCCGAGTTTCGCCGCTACCGCAATTTCTTTGGCGAATTTAGAGAAGATTTTGCCCCGACGCACATCCAGCGCGCCCTTGAGACGTTTTATTTTAGACCATTTATTGTGGCCTGCCATGGGTAAGTCAAATTGGTGGGACGATCTGCGTACTACCGCCTGGTGCCACTATTTGGCTGTTCCAGAGTCTTCCGGAGTTTTAGCGGGGAAAGTTTACCCCTCCTAAAGATTGAGCTGGTGAAAACGCGTCAGGAAGAAGTTTTGTTCACTGCTTTCCTGAGGGATCGTGTGTCAACAGCAAACGCGCTGGTATTTCCCCTGTCAAATAAAAAGATCGCCAAGCGTTCTCCAAATGAGAAGATGCTGCAACACAAATACAAAAGATCGATGGACGACAGGGAATTTCTTTTCACAGGCTCGACAATATCAAAAAATGCTTTACCGTTTACAGCTTGTCTCAAAGACGAGACATCACCATTTTAGTAGTTTAGCCTAATTTTAACGAATGTCCTCTTCTCCAAGAGACTTATTTGCCAAGTGCCGAGCCTATTCGGACGCCGATATAGCCCGTGCTCAAGGGTTCTATCCCTATTTCCGTTGTATTGAAGAAACCCGCGCAAATTATGTGATTTGTGAAGGTAAGCCGCGCCTCATGATCGGTTCTAATAATTACCTGGGACTTGCTCAGGATCCCCGCGTCATGGAAGCCGCAAGCGCTGCCATTTATAAATATGGCGCCGGTTGCACAGGTTCCCGTCTTTTGAATGGCACGATCAAACTTCATGAAGAACTTGAAGAGGCCTTGCAGGAGTTTTTAGGTCTGGAATCCGTTGTCCTTTTCTCCACGGGATTTTTCGCAAATCAAGGCGCTCTGGCGACACTTACCGAAGAGGGTGATGTCATTCTGTGCGATCGTGAAAATCATGCCAGCATTATTGACGGCTGCCAGATGTCTCCGGCGAAGATGATTCCTTTCCGACATAATTCCGAAGAATCACTTCGCAATCGTCTGGGGCGTATTTCCGCAGAAGCAGGTCGTCTCATTGTAGTGGATGGCGTATTCAGTATGTCTGGTGATGTGGCAGAATTGCCTGGTATTGTGAAGGCCGCGAAAGAATTCAGTGCACGCACGTATGTGGATGAAGCTCATTCATTAGGCGTCATGGGGCCTGGTGGTCGCGGTGTTGCGCACCATTTCGGGTTGCATAAGGAAGTCGACGTCATCATGGGCACTTTTTCCAAGTCCCTTGGCTCGATGGGCGGATTTATCGGCGGCTCAAAGCCAATGGTGGAATTTCTAAAACACAAAGCCCGTTGCTTTATTTTCACGGCCTCCCTCGCTCCTGCCGTCGCCGGGGGTGTTTTAAAAGCACTTGAAGTCATGCAGCAGGAACCTGAACGCATGGAGCGTCTATGGAAAAATACCCATAAGATGCATGAAGGTTTCCGGCGTATCGGATTCAATATCGGCACCACTAAAACGCCGATCGTTCCGATCCTGATCGGCAGCGAAGCCAAGGCATTCCAATTTTCTCAGCGCCTCTATGAAGAGGGAATCTTCACGACTCCCGCCATTTATCCTGCGGTACGCCATGGCGAGGCCATCGTGCGCACAAGTTATATGGCAACTCACGTCGAAGAGGACCTCGACCGCGTGCTAGATACTTTCGAGCGCCTTGCCAAGGAGCTTGGAACTTTCAACGATCCAGTTTATATCGAAGGCCCTCGGCGCAAAAATGTTTACGATTTCACCTTGCAACACAATAGCAGAACAACGCCTTTTCGAGAGACTCCCGGAGATCCTTCACAAAACGGATCCGAATTACGTTCCGCCCTTCCCGGGTAGTATCGTAAAGATTCTCGGAGAGCGTTCGGCATTCCATCGGAAGCACGGTCGGATTTATCCCTGCATTGCACGCCGCGACGGTCGTCCCTGTGGGCGCATTGCGGCGATCATTAATCGCTCGCATAATAAATTCTATAACGACCATACGGGGTTCTTCGGATTTTTCGACGCTGAAAACGATCCCGAACTCGCCAAGGCATTATTTGAATACGCGGAAGATATTCTGAAAAACGAAGGCTGCGAAACCATGCGCGGCCCCTATCACCCTTCGATTCATGATGAGTGTGGTTTATTGGTGGAAGGCTTCGATACTCCTCCTTATATTTTCATGCAGCATAATCCCTCTTACTACGATGCGTTGGTAACCGCATCGGGATTTTCGACATGGCACGAGCTATATGCCTTCCTGATCGATCATAAGCAGGGCGTTCCTGCCAGGATTGAGCGCGTCATCAATCGTAAGCTGCTCTCCATGGATGCCAAAATCCGCAACATGGATATGAAGAACCTCGATCACGATCTTGAAATCGTTTGCGATCTTTATAATCGGACGCTGGATCACAATAAGGGATTCTATCCCATCGATATCGAGGATCTGCGCGAAGCCGCCGAGGGCTTGAAGGAATTTGCGGATCCCCGCCTCATCATGTTCGCGGAGTATGAGGGTAAGCCTGTCGCTTTCGCCATGATGCTTCCAAATCTCAATGACTTCCTGATGCGTGCGAAAAAACGCAAAGGCTGGATGCGATTTCTCGAACTGGTGTGGAAAATCAAGACGAGTCGGCCAGAGAATGCGCGTCTCGCTGTTCTGGGTGTTCTCCCGGGTTATCGGGATCGCGGGCTCGGTGCCGCACTCTACAGCCAGTGCATGACGCGGGGTTTCGAGATCGGCTATAAGAGCACGGAAGTTTCGTGGATCGATAAGGATAACCGCGATATTATTCGCGCGATCAATGCCATGGTTTGCCGCAAAACCAAAACCTATCGCCTCTACGAAAAGCGCATCGCGGATGCATGAACCTGCTTCTCACAGGCGCGACTGGATTTGTCGGTAGAAATACCCTCCTCACGGCACTTCGAGCGGGGCGATATGAGAAAATCTTTGTCCCTGTGCGGGATGAAGCAAAATTACGTTCGCAGTTTGCTGCGGAGGGATTTCCTTCCCTCCCTGAAAACCTCATCCTTCTCAAGGGAAGTAGTGCATTTGAGGCACCACCGATTTTTTGCGAGGAAGTCATCCATTGTGCCGGAGTGCTTTTTGCCAGGGATGCCGAGGGCTATCGCGCGGTCAATGTCGATGCCACAGTGAAGCTGCTTGAGCAACTTTCACCTTCTTCCCGGATCATTCTGGTATCCTCTCAGTCTGCGGGTGGCGCGGCGCCTTCTGGATCACTGGCGCGCAATGAGGCAGACGCCGACGTCCCACTCACCTGCTATGGCCAGTCAAAGTGCGAGATGGAGCATACCGTAATGACTCGCTTCCCGGAGAAATCCGTTGTCGCTCTTCGGCCTCCTATGATTCTCGGGCCTCGTGATACCGCGACACTCCCTTTGTTTAAAATGGCCACTTCCGCAATTCGTATGAAGCCTGCCTTACACACGAAATTTTACAGCTGGGTGGCAGTCGATGATCTGGTAGCCGCTTTTTTCAAGGTGCTGGATGATTCCTCAATATGGAGCGGCGAGGGAATGCAAAAATTTTATGTAGCTTCTCCCGAAACTATCACTGACCGCATATTGATCGACACTGCCGCACAGGCCATCGGAAAAACGGGCATCACCCTGCCCCTTCCTCAGCCGTTATTGCGATTAATAGCCATGCTGGTGGATGTTATTCCCCCCTTGAGGAATCAACTGCCCAGCCTGGGGCGCGATCGTGTAAGGGAAATCTGGCCATCCCGCATGGTGGTGGACGCTACGGCTTTTCGAGAGCGCTTCAGGTGGAATGCCAAAAAATCGCTGGCAGAAACCCTTTCCGATACCTGGCAATGGTATCGGGCGGATTCTGCCACTCGATCGACGAAAGGATAATTCGGAAATACCGAACTGGTTTTACGCGAAGGCTTTTGCGCCAGCACGTTTACGCTGGTTGGCATCAAGAATCTTTTTGCGAAGGCGCAGCGATTTAGGCGTCGCTTCGACGTATTCATCCGGAGCGATGTATTCCAGCGAGCGCTCAAGGCTCAACGTCAGCGGCGGCGCGAGTTGAATTCCTTTTCCGTCTCCCTGACTGCGCATGTTCGTCAGCTTTTTCGCCTTGCACGGATTGACAGGCATGTCATCCGGGCGGGCGTTTTCACCCACGATCATTCCTTCGTAAATTTCTTCCTGAGGTCCTACGAACAGGCGTCCACGTTCCTGGATGGCTTCGAGCGCGTAGGCCGTGCTGATGCCGTTTTCCATGGAGATCAGAACGCCCTTGTCGCGACTCGGGATATCTCCCTTGTGCGCAGCGTATTCCTTGAAAAGGTGGCTCGCAATACCGTGACCCTTTGTGAGATTTACGAGATCCGTTTCAAATCCGATCAAACCGCGTGTAGGAATCACAGACTCCACCAGCACGCTGTGCGGGTTGTGCTGCATATTGGTGATTTCAGCCTTGCGGGTTGCCAGCACTTGAAGAATGTCTCCGAGATTTTCATTCGGTACGTCGACGTAAAGTGTTTCAAACGGCTCCAACGTGGATCCGTCATCGGCCTTTTTGAAAATAACTTCGGGTCTCGAAACCAGCAGTTCGAATTCTTCACGGCGCATTTGCTCCACGAGAATAGCGATCTGCATTTCACCGCGTGCCTTGATTTCAAAGTGACCCGCGATTTCCGTTTCGGAAACCTGAAGAGAAACATTCGTACGGGTTTCACGCACCAGTCTTTCGCGGATATGCCGTGCCGTAAGGAATTTTCCTTCTCTTCCGGCCAGCGGAGAGTCGTTAACCACGATACGCATGCTGATCGTAGGAGGATCAATATCCGTAAAAGGGAGAGCGGGACGTTCTTCCAGATCTGTCAAAGTTTCACCGATGCCAACTTCTTCGAATCCGGTCAAACCTACGATATCGCCTTCCGACGCATGTTTGATCTCAACCTTTAGAAGTCCTTCATGGCCGAATAGCGCGGTGACATTTGTCCGTTCGCGTCGTCCATCCTTGTGCACACAGACAATGCTGTCGCCGACCGAAACTCTGCCACAGACGATACGGCCAAAGGCAATACGTCCGAGATAATCGCTGTAGTCCAGATTCGAAACCAGCATCTGGAAGTAACCGACTCCCGTGGATTTTGGTGCGGGAATGTGCTGAATGATCGCATCGAAAAGCGGCGTCATATCCTCGGAGGTATCTTCGATTTCCTTGCGGGCAAATCCCTGCTTGGCGCTCGCGTAAATGACCGGGAAATCGAGCTGCTCATCCGTAGCGTTCAACTCCATGAAAAGTTCGAAAACCATATCGAGCACCTTGTGCGGGCGCGAATGTTCGCGATCGATCTTATTAATAACAACGATGGGCTTCGCGCCGTGCTCGAGAGCCTTGCGCAAAACAAATTTCGTCTGAGCCTGGGGGCCGTCATGGGCATCCACGACGAGCAATACACCGTCCACCATTTTCATGATACGCTCTACTTCGCCGCCAAAGTCTGCGTGGCCCGGAGTGTCCACGATATTTACGTGATAGTCTTTATAACGGTAGGCCGCATTTTTAGCGCGGATCGTAATTCCTTTTTCTCGTTCCAAATCCATGGAGTCCATCATGCGCTCCTCGGTTTTTTGGTTACTGCGGAAAGTTCCAGACTGGCGCAACAGCTGATCCACGAGGGTTGTTTTCCCGTGGTCGACGTGCGCGATAATTGCGATATTACGAATGTGCTCCATGTGATCAGTGCCCTCTTTTGAAGGGCCGCAAACTATGTCGGCGTCCGGCTGCACTGTCAACTGTGAGAATACGGATTTGCCAACATAATTGCCTCTTTTGGAGCCAACCCCTCTTTAAGGGAGGGGATAGCGAGAGGTCAGGGCCTGCACATTCTTCCGCACTTTTGCGAGAATTGCGGGATCATTTCGACCTTCGAGAGCCACATGCATGAGATCGGCGATTTCCATCATCTCCTCCTCTTTCATCCCTCGAGTGGTCATCGCAGGCGTACCCACACGGATTCCGCCAGTCTTCGTAATCGCTTCTGTATCAAAGGGAATTGCGTTTTTATTTACCGTGATTCCGGCATGATCCAGTGTCGATTGAGCATCCACGCCGGTCATTCCTTTTGAGCGTAGATCCACCAGCATCACGTGGTTATCCGTGCCGCCGGAGATGATTCGATACCCCAGTAAGGAAAGACGAGCGGCAATGGCCTTGGCATTGTTTACGATCTGACGGGCATAATCCTTAAAGGCAGGTTGCAGCGCTTCATGGAGACAAACGCCCTTTGCTGCGATCACATGCATCAGAGGGCCACCCTGCACACCGGGGAAAATTTGGCCGTCCACTTTTTTGGCGAATTCTTCCTGACACATCACCAGTCCGCCACGAGGGCCACGCAGACTCTTGTGGGTAGTAGTAGTTACAAAATGAGCATGAGGAATCGGGCTGGGATGAACTCCGCCAGCGACCAGACCTGCGATATGTGCCATATCCACAAAAAGGTAGGCACCCACGCTGTCGGCGATTTCCCGCATTTTTTTGAAATCAATGATGCGCGAGTAAGCAGAGGCTCCGGCGGTGATCATCTGAGGTTTCGTTTCTTCCGCAAGTTTCCCGAGTGCTTCGTAATCAATTTGCTCGGTCTCCTGACTCACGCCGTAATGAGTGACTTGGTAGAGTTTGCCGGAAAAATTCGCCTTATGACCGTGCGTCAAATGGCCGCCATGAGAGAGATCCATGGTCAGAATACGATCTCCGGGTTTCAACACGCTGAAATAAACCGCCATGTTTGCCTGACTGCCGCTATGGGCCTGCACATTCGCATGCGCCGCACCAAAAAGCTTCTTCGTCCGCTCGATCGTGAGTGTTTCCACGATATCCACATTCTCGCATCCGCCGTACCAGCGTTTGCCGGGATAACCTTCCGCGTATTTATTGGTAAGGCAGGATCCCTGGGCTTCCATAACGGCCTGGCTGGTGAAATTCTCCGAGGCAATCAGCTCGATATTTTCTTCCTGCCGTTTTCTTTCCGAGGCGATGGCTGCGGCGATTTCGGGATCGGTTTGCGCAAGGGTTTTGCGATCGGTATCAATGGATGTCTGCGTATTCATGGATGAAGCGGTTTTATCGATATATTCGAGGACTTTTTTAAGGGCAGATTTCAGGGTTTGTTTGCATTCCAGGTAAGTAGCTCGTCCCATTCCGATCGGGTCGGGGACATCTTTTTCGCCTGATTCAAATTCCCGGATCAAGTGGATTTTTTCTTCGATCTCGGGAAAGTAGAGTTCGAGCAGCCGGCGATGCTCATTTGTCATCACGAAAATCCAGGTCGCATCCTCCACAAGCTCTTCTGTCACCGGTTGGCTACGGAAGGCAGAAAGGTCGATACCTTCCTCTCTTAATACCGTGACCGCGTCCGGGCTTGCGGGCTGTCCCGGAAAGGCGCTTACCCCTGCGGAAAGAACCTTCATCCCGCTCCGGCCACGAACCATTTTTTTGAAAATGGCTTCGGCCATCGGGCTTCGGCACACATTGCCGGTGCAGATAAAAAGGACGGTTTTCATCATGTGCGAGGAATCAAATTAAAGATAAGTGGCGACAAGTCAACGCAGCACAGAAGCTTCCGGTGTCTTCCCGCTTGTTCCCTCCCGGTGAATCCTGTAGAGACATGGTTTACGCCAATGACGGAATTTCCTACCGGCATCCAGGAACTACAGAATCTTTACCGATTCGCCCTTATCCTTTCCAATGATCCTGTCATTACGGAAGAGGCATTGGATCAGAGTGTCCAGGAGGCGCTTCGAAGTGCTATTTCTGATCCCAATCACGCTTTTATTACCCTCATTTTGAATCTTCGAAAGCGCATTCTCCTGAAGGTAAAGCCTCACCATACCGAGGACGATATACCTCTCTCTACGGCTGACCTCCCGCCGGATGCGGCTTCTGTGCTCTCCTCCCGTTCTCAGGACGAATTGCTTTCCGCGATGCATCATCTCGTAGAGCCGCAGCGTACCGCTTACGTGCTCTGGCATTTGGATATCATGGACCTTCACGATCTGGCCCGCCTTCTGGGGCTCACTCAGGACGAAGTTTCTTTAAAACTTCAAAATGCCCGACAGGCCCTGCTTCATGCTTTTACGCAACAACCTTCCGGCACTCCATGAAGATAAAAAGCGTAAGGCTCGCACTTTTACGATTCCGGGAGGGCAGTAAAAAAATTGCCGCAGACCGGGACATCGAGCGTGCTCTGGCCGCCTTGAAAAAGTATCCCGAACTTGATCCGGTGCTCGACGCCCAGAAGCCGCTGGATGCGCTGGTTAACGCGGCTGTTTCCGCAGTGCGGATTCCGGATTCCGCCCAGCAGAAGTTTGAAACGCTCGGGAATGAATGGCGCACATCGCCGGCCAGTCAGCAATTTTCCTTTCGCAATCCTGCGATTCTTTCCGTCGTGGTTTCCTTTCTCATTCTCGCATTTCTTGGCACCTGGCTTTACCTCAGTCGCAGTCAGACTTATCCGGGAGCTACAGAAGTGGAGGCCGTTCTGGATGCGGAGCGAAATGCCGATACGGTTCCTATGGAGCATGTTGTTACAGATATTGGCTCTCTAGGTGATTGGTTTACGATGAAGAGTTTTGACGGCTACTTCGTTCCTTCCGGTTTCGAAGGCATGAAAACGGCAGGTGCGCGGGTTTTTTCCTTTCAGGGGCAACATATCGCCATGGTGACTATTTCTCAGAGTAAATGGGGCTTGCTGGTATTTCCGGCAAATCCTTTTGGAATTCAGATCGAGCCTGCAGGTGTCTGGAAGATCGAGAAAACAGAAGAGGAAACATTTGCCGTTCAGGTTTTAAACGACATGTGCTTTATCGTTTTCCCGCGCGACAAAAAAAGCGCGGCCGCTTTACCTGATTTTATTCGTCAACTTTCTGAGGCTAAAAAGCTTTAAGCCGATCTACATCGGAGGCGTAAGCAATCGCACTTCCGGCGTTGCTTCGCGCCTTTCGTGAAAAATCGGCGCAGGACTTACAGAGCGTAGTTCATAACCAGTCAGCACAAATTCGGGATACATGTGATTGCTTGCGGGTTCGTAAACAAGATCTCCTGAAAAATAACCGTCGAGTTTGTATTCGTAGTTATTATCTTCGCCGATTTTTCCTTTTTCACGATCGGGCGCGAGTTTTTTCTGTTCGTTGAGCATGACCAGCTGTGCCTGGTTCCAGAGCTGTCCGGGCTTACGCACCCAGCCCCACATTTTGTAGTCCACTTTGTGAAACCGTCGTCCGATGAAATAATTTCCCGGCGTTTCAGTTTTGATCGCGGCATTCATCGCGGCCCGGGCTTCGCTTTCCTGTTGTGTGGTTTCGCAACCAGCAAAAAAGACAAAAGCGGCGATACAGGGCAAAAGAAGAAGATAGCGCATAAATTTCAAGGGTGAGGATAAAGGGTAAAACCAGACTGCACAAGATTAGCGGCAATGCATTTCATCGTGAGGTGAGCTTGGATCGCAGGGCTTTACTCACTTGAGGGTTTTGTTGCAGATAATGCGTAAGATGTTCAATGGCTTTCAGGGTCGGTGAACTGATGTGGTGCTCCATCCCTTCGACATCGCGGTAGGTGGTTTCCTTATCTACTCCGAGCAGGTGCAGAAATTCGGTAAGTAGTTCGTGGCGTCGCGCAATGTTCTTCGCGAGTTCCTCTCCGGCGGTTGTGAGCACAAGGCCGCGGTATTTTTCATAATGAAGCAGGCCATCGGCATCAAGGCGCTGCACCATGTTTGTGACACTGGCCTGAGCGATGCCGAGTGAGGAGGCGATATCCACCACGCGGGCGTAACCCTTCGTATTTATTAACTCCAGAATGCGCTCCAGATAATCCTCCACGGCGGCGCTCGTCTTTGAAGGGAGGGGTTTTTTACCTGCCATCCTGTTGAATTAGCCCTGCGGCTTCGATGGTGTCAAGATTACTGCTCCGGCTCCGCCCGTGAAACCCATCATGGAAACAAGGATCCCTGCTCCGGGTTTCAGGGCATTTTGCTCCATGAGTAGTTGTGCAAAAACGACCTGCTGAAGCGTTCCTGCGGCAAGGGCTTCGCCCAGTGTTTTTTTTGGTGCGTGAACAGGTATTCCTGAGTAATTTTTTTCAATCCATGCCCGCTCGATTGCGTCCAGAGCTGTTCCGTTTGCCGAGGAGACTATTTGTGTGATCGTTATTCCGGTGGAGTCCGTGATATTTTTGAACGCAAGCCGTTTTTCAGAGGTTTTGCCTTCGAATGTCTCACAAACAAATGGCCCGTCGCGCCCGAGTAGCAACGCAGCTGCGCCTTCCGCAAAAATAGCACCTGTGGTGCGTTGGGTATGGCTATCCATGGTCTGCTGCCATGTGGAATAGGCCTCGCAGAGAATCCAGTCCAACTCCTCTGCTCCCACCACCAGGCAGTAATCGGCCGCGCCGCTTTCGAGAATTTCTGCGGCAGTTTGTAAAGCGGTTGCGCTGACCGCCGCATCTCCTACGAGCGTCATGGCTTCGCCCTCGATTCCAAAAAATGCGCAAAGATGGCTTGCGGGAGCATTATAGACGGTCTCGGGGAAAAGTAACGGACTCGCTCCACCAGCGCCGCTTTTCACGACGTCGGAGTAAAAACGTCTTGTATAGACAACTCCTCCGTCGCTCGACGCAAAAAGAAGGGTTGTCCGTGCGGCGATCTCCGGCGTCCACGGAATGCAGGATTGCGCAATTGCCCGCTGTGCCGCTGTCAGGGCGAGCAGGGTAATCATACTGGATCGTCGTACTCGTCGAAAACCCTCTGCCTCTGCGTAGTTTTCCTTTGCCACCAGCGTGACGTGATGGATCCGTTCATTAAAGGGATTAGCGATTTCCGAGATCGGCGGCGCTGCCTCTCGTAAAATTGCATCGAAGACGATGCTCTCCTCGCAACCGTGATTTGTGATCCACCCCCTGCCAAGAATTGCGGTTTTCATGCGGCGCGTTTGATGAGGATGCTCGCATTCGAGCCTCCAAATCCAAAGGAGTTGGACAAAATCATTTCCGCCTGCGTTTCGATAGACGTGTTGGCTACCAGATCAAGTGGAAGCGCAGCATCCTGGTTTTGAAAATTAATACTCGGCGGAAGAAATCCTTCACGCAGTGCGTAAACGCAAAATGCCGCCTCAATCGCACCTGCTGCGCCGAGCGAATGCCCCATCATGGATTTCGTGCTGCTCACTTTACTCTGTGGGCACACGTCGAGAATTGCCCGCCCTTCGCTGGCGTCGTTGTAAAGTGTCGCCGTTCCATGCGCGTTGACATAATCCACCTGCGCGGCTTCGACTTGTCCTTGTTGCAATGCTGCGACCATCGCCCGGCGCGGGCCGTTTCCATTCGGATTGGGTTGGGTGAGGTGGTGGTTGTCAGTTGAAGAACCATAGCCGAGAATTTCTGCAAGGATCGTGCGTCCGTTGCGCACCGCATGCTCCCACTCTTCTAAAAAAAGAATTCCAGCACCTTCGCCCAGCACGAGGCCGCTGCGCTCTGCGTCAAAGGGACGGCATTTGTCAGGCGTTGAGGCTTGGAGACAGTCAAATCCATGAAAGACCAGTTCCGAAAGCGCGTCATATCCCCCACAAACAACGCTTTGGCAGACACCATTCCTTACCGCAAGGAATGCATTGCCCACCGCGTTGGTTCCTGAGGCGCATGCATTGGAAATGATTTGCCGCGGCACATCCCATGCAAAGGCGTTCAAGGCATTGATCAGCGGTTGCTGCGGAACATACTCGCGTATCCAGTGCCGCGCCTGCTGCTGCGGGCGCTTCTCCGCGAAACTTCGATAAAACGTCTCGCCGAAAGACATTCCTCCGCTTGTCGTTCCAATGACCGCGCGTTCCGGCACGAAGCCAGAGCATTGCTCATTTGCTTCTCCCAGTGCCATGAGCATCATCTGCGAAGCGCGCGATAGATTTTTCGCTCGTGAGTGATAGTTGTTCGCCTTTGCCAACTGCTGCGCGGAAATTTCTCCCGCTGTCTTGCAACGCGTTCCAGAGACATCGAAAAGCGTCACGGGTGCCACGCTATCGCGTCCTTTGCGAAGTGAATCAATCGTTTCCGCCGCTCCGGCACCGAGGGAACTGATGCACCCCACCGCTACTACCGCCACACGATGTAGTTTTCTGGAGGCTGGCATACCCACGGCTTCAGCGTAAATGGTCGGGAAGGTGAGGTTGGAGCTTTTTCACGTCTTGCACGGCACTCCGTTTGCACACAAGCACGGCATCATGCGTCTCGACGACGACTAAATCTTCTACCCCACAAAGAGCGATCATTCTTCCTGTGGAGATAGTGATGTTATTTTTCGCATCATGCGAAACCATGGCTCCCAGCTTTGTATTGCCATGGTGATCTTCGTCAAGATGTGCAGGTAGTGCTGTCCATGTGCCCACATCGTCCCAGTCGAATTGTGCTTTCACGGCGACGACCTTGTTCGCCTTTTCCATAATGGCGTAATCGACGGAAATTTTCGGCAGCTTCTCAAACTCCGTTCGCAGGAAGCGTGTAGGGTTGCCTTTAGGAAATTTTCGGATGAAAGATGCCAGCACAGGTTGCAGTCTGTCCGCCTCTTCGAGAAAATGACTGGCCTTCCATAAGAACATCCCGGCATTCCATCCGTGCTTCTTGCTTTTTAAATAGCGCTTCGCCTTTGCGAGATCGGGTTTTTCAACAAACCGGAGCACTTCAAAAATGGAGGATCCCTCGGGCCCCTTTTTGCCACTCCTGGAAAGCTCCACATAGCCAAACCCTGTCGAAGGATGTGTCGGAGGAATTGAAAACACCGCAAACGCGTCAAACTTCTGCACGGCATACAGTGCATCTCTCAAGTTGCGTCCAAAAGCGGCATCATCATGAATCATCGCGTCTGCTGGAAAGACTGCGCAGATGGCATCTGGGTCTTCACGATAGGCGAGTGCGGTAGCAAGCGCAGCAGCGGGTGCCGTATCGCGTTTGCAGGGCTCCGCAATAATGTTTTCCGCAGGAAGCTGTGGCACCGCAATACGGGTATTTTTAAGCTGAGCCTGATTTGTCAGGATACGGATATGTTTCAAGGGAATGACCGTTGCGATGCGCCTCACGGTTTCTTCCAGCATGGTTTTTTCCGTCAATAGCCGAAGAAGGTGCTTGGGCTTGTCCGTGCGGCTCATTGGCCAGAAACGTTCTCCGCTTCCTCCTGCGAGAATGCACACATGCAGGTTCCGGATCTTTGAGGGAGTTTTAGCCATACTGTTATCGGTAATGCTCTTCTACAACGCGCAGAAATAACAAGCCCTAAACCGCTTCCACTTTAAGAAGTCGGCACTACAAACAGTGCATCTTCCGGTGCGCGACCTTCAGCGATTGCCACCGCAAGCGATGCGATTTCCTCCGCTTTCACGTCCTGCATGCAGCGAAAATCAATCGGACATTCCCGAAGAAAACACGGGCTGCATTCCACATGATGCCGCACCACATATTGATTTGGTCCCACCGGACCGGTGAGTGCGGGTTCCGTGGAACCGAAAATGGAAATAGTCGGCACTCCAAGATACGCCGCGAGATGCATCGTTCCCGTGTCATTGGTAATAAGAAGATGAAGGCCTTTCAGCTTCACGATCAATTCCGCGAGCGAGGTCTTTCCTGCTGCATTTTCTATGGTGACATTCGGGCATAGCCTGACGATCTCATCGGTAGTCGGAATATCTTTCGCTGTTCCAAGAAGCGTCCACTTTGCCGCTTTTTTTTCCGATATCAGGCGAATCGTTTCCGCGAAACGCTCCGCTGGCCAGCGCTTGGCAGGTCCATACTCCGCACCGGGACAAATCCCGATTTGAAATGGCGAAGCCGGTGGCGCGACATACGAGGCCTTGTGTGGCGGTAGCTCCGGTGCGCCAACCCAGCGCGCAAGCTTGAGGTAATTCAGCGACTGATGCTGAGGTCGGCTTCCCTTGATCTTCTTGTCTTTGGGAATCTGGTTCAATAGCCGCGCGCGAAAATGCCCCCGCAATCCCACACGCTTCGGAATTCCGGCTAAATAAATCTCCAGCGCTGTCCGTGTCGAATTTGGAAAAAGAATCGCGACATCCGCCATGCCGCGAATTTTCTTTGCGGTCGCGAAAACACTTTCGCCGGGTTCAATGGAAATAATCGCATCAACCCCTTCTACTTCCTTCCAGAAGTCCGCGAGCTTTGCGGGAGTCAGTATAATGATGCGAGCGTCGGGCCGCCCCTGCTTTATCGCTGTCACGGCCTCCGCACTCATTACGGCGTCGCCCAGCCAGTTGCTTGAACGGATGAGAATCCGAAACGGCATGAGTTTCGAAGGGTCTACGCTATCTGGCAAAAACACCCCGCGCTTTGCGCGTGCGAGCAAAAAGTCCGGGTCCTGCATCCGCCAGCGGTTATGCACCCAGAACCAATCCTTCGGCGAAAAACGGATCTGCTGCTCCAGCGCAAGATTGAGATCGTAGGTTAACTGGTCGGCTTTCGCGGGATCATACGGCACCGGTTCACCGACAATGATCCGCCATTTTGCAAAGCCTTCCGTATAGACCGCAGCCGGAATCACCGAAGCCCCTGTCCGGCTTGCCAGCGCGGCGGCGAGGGGAGAGGTGGAGCAAAGTTGATTGAAAAACGGCGTCCAGACCCCACTGGTTCCCGCACGTTGATCGATCAGGACGCCGACCACGCCACCCTCGCGAAGCATCGCCAGCGGCCCGGCGAAGCCTTTTTTACGGTCAAATGTCACGCCACCACGGTTTTGGCGATCCTCATTGATCATATCATTAATGTAGGGGTTGCGCAGTGCCTGAAAGACCGTTCCTGCCGGGGTGGGGCGGATATAGGCGAGCACCTGAGCGCATAGCTCCCAGTTTCCGATATGGCTGATCGCCACTACGACCCCTTTTCCCTTGCGAATCCCCTCCCAAAGCCCGTCCAGCCCCTCGATGGGAGCGAGTTTTTGCACCTCTTCTTCAGGCATGGCTGCCATGCGGAGGGCGCAGATGCCATTTGAGCACATTGCGCGGAAATGCTCCCGTGTCATGGCCGATATTTCCTGCGGAGTTTTCTCGCCATGGAAGGCATTTGCGAGGTTTCTGCTTGCCAGACGACGGTAGCGCGGAAGAAAAACCCAGAGGACAAAACCCAGCAATTGCCCGAAGCCATAGCAAATCTTCAGCGGCAGCTGACGAATAATGCTGACGAGAGCCAACGCTAAGAAGTAAACGAAACGATCCATGTCAGACGAACAAACCAGCGACCTTACCCGCCACCGGGGCCAATCAAAAGAGAATTTCGCGATTTCCCCTGTTCTTCCGGGTGCCACCATCGGGATTCTCGGAGGTGGCCAGCTTGGGCGCATGACCGCCATTGCCGCCCGAAAGATGGGCTATCGCGTGCATATTTTCGAGCCTTCTCCCCAGTATCCAGCCGGTGAGGTTGCGGATAAGGAAATCAATGCGCCTTATGAAGATGAGGCCGCACTCCTCAAGTTTGTGGAGGAAGTCGATGTCGTCACTCTGGAGTTTGAAAATATCCCTTCAAGAACTGCCGAGTTTCTTGCCGGGCACGTCGCGGTGCATCCTTCGGCCAATGTTCTTCATATTTGCCAGAACCGCGAACGGGAAAAATGCTTCCTGCGCGAAAATAACATCCCCCACGCACCCTTCGCGATTGTGACCTCACAGCAGGAACTGGAAAAAGCGGTTGCCGAAATCGGCCTTCCTTGTGTCCTGAAGACGGCTGACTTTGGCTACGATGGCAAAGGCCAGGTCCAGATTCGCACAAAGGACGATATTGCGCGCGCATGGGATACCCTCGGTGGTTCGCGGGCCGTCCTGGAAAAGTGGATCGCTTTTGAGAAGGAAGTCTCCGTGATTTGTGCGCGTTCTCCTCAAGGGGAAACACGGTGCCTGCCGCTTTCGGAAAATATCCACACGCACCATATTCTCGATGTCAGCATTGTTCCCGGGCGTGTGCCGGATTCCGTAAAGGCCGAAGCTGAACGCATCGCCATTCGCATTGCCGAGGTTTTTCAATTGGTAGGGCTCATTGCCGTCGAGTTTTTCGTCGGTAAAGATGGCGAGCTTCTCGTTAACGAACTCGCGCCTCGTCCGCATAATTCGGGCCATTATTCCTTCGATGCCTGTGTTACCAGTCAGTTTGAACAGCATGTCCGGGCCGTTTGTGGGCTTCCTCTCGGTGATTCGCGTCTCCTGTCACCGGTGGTCATGGTCAATATTCTTGGCGATGTCTGGCATGGGGAGAATCCTCCTGACTGGGTCGCCGTTCTTCGCGATCCCGATGCCAAACTTCACCTTTACGGAAAACGCCATGCCAAGCCGGGCCGCAAGATGGGGCACTTCTGTGTTCTGGCCTCGGATGTCGAAATTGCTCTTCAGCGAGCCCTTGCGCTTAAGCAGCAATTATAGGCTGCTTTAAAATTTGGATTTTCACGCAACACTTCCTGCGATTAACTATACCCATGGCTGAAACTCCTTCCCGCACCATAAAGCCGAAAACACCAATTGGCCTCATTATCGGAGCCGTTTCCATCGGAATCGTGGTCCTGATATTTATCTTTGGCGCGGTTCATTACAGTGCCAAGGGGATTATCGACGCTCGTATGCGGGGGACCGTAACAGCGAAAAGCTTCACTCCGGCTCCCGAGGAGCAGATCATTGTCGGCAAGGGTGGCCTTACCAAGCGCAACATAAAAGGGGACTTTGAAATCACGGTTGCCGTTAAACAAAAGGACGGCCCTCCAAAAGAGTATACGGTTTCCAATATCGATGAGGAAAGTTACAAAGCCATCAAAGTCGGTGACTCCTACGATGTGGGGCCTTATCTTCAGCCCTGAAGAGAATTTTTAAAATTACATCGAACAAATTGCCGTTGAGCTTGTCTTAAACCTAACAATTTATTTATCAGAAAAAGTCATGTCTAGCACGATAACCCTTACAACTCAGGAACTTAACCAGCAGGTACAGCAAAGCGGACATTGGATTCAGCCCCTTCTTCAGGAGGTGGGAAGAGTGGTGGTGGGACAAAAAACATTGGTCGAGCGCCTTGTGATGGGACTGCTTGCCAATGGCCATATTCTTCTCGAAGGCGTCCCCGGTCTTGCAAAGACCCTTACGGTTCGTACCCTTGCTTCCGCGATTCATACCGGTTTTCAGCGTATCCAGTTTACGCCGGATCTTCTTCCCGCCGATCTTATCGGCACCCTGATCTATAATCCCCGCGAAGGCGTCTTTACGACAAAGCTGGGTCCTGTTTTCTCGAACCTCATTCTTGCGGATGAAATTAACCGAGCCCCCGCAAAGGTGCAGAGCGCTCTCCTCGAAGCCATGCAGGAGCGACAGGTTACCATCAGCGAACAGACTTTTAAACTTCCGGATCCCTTTCTCGTTCTTGCGACGCAAAACCCGCTCGAGCAGGAAGGAACCTATCAACTTCCCGAAGCACAACTCGATCGTTTCATGCTTAAGCTGCATGTAGGTTATCCGACCCGTGTGGAGGAGCGTGCGATCCTCGAGGCAATGTCGACTTCCGCTCCGGGGCTGGAAATCAATCGGGTCGTTGATGCCGAGGCCATCATCGCTTCCCGCGCCGTCGTCAATGACGTGTATGTCGATGATCGTGTGAAGGACTATATCGTGGATATCGTTTGGGCCACTCGTGAGCCATCCATGTTCAAGCTCAAGCTCGATGGCATGATCCGTTATGGCGCTTCGCCGCGTGCGACGATTTACCTCACGCTGGCGGCTAAAGCTCTCGCATTTATTCGTGGTCGAGGGTATGTGACGCCTCAGGATGTAAAGGATGTCGGTGCGGATGTGCTTCGTCATCGTGTTGCTGTGAGTTACGAGGCGGAAGCCGAGGCGATCACCAGCGAAATGATTGTGCAAAAAGTATTCGCAGGTTTGCAGGTGCCTTAAGTGTCTGCTTTTTCCCGCAAAGATTTGTGACTCGTATGCAGGATCCCACTGACATCCTGAAAAAAATCCGAAGACTCGAATTGCGCAC
>JBDTJR010000144.1:0-9493 GCA_039935735.1 Chthoniobacterales bacterium
CGACGGGACTCGAACCCGCAACGTCCTGAACCACAATCAGGTGCTCTACCATTGAGCTACGACCACCATTTGAGCCAGCTACCTTGGCGGGAAATCCACTGTCCGACAAGCAGGATTCTTCATTTTGTCCGCACTATTTGTGCCAGCCAAAGGATACCGGGTAGGTAATAACAGGGCTGGTAAGAGGAACCGGAGGCGGCACTTGATAGCCTAGGGGAACCGTGTTTGTGGTGAAAATGGGGTCGCCAGAAATAGAGGAAGCCGTACCATAGCTACTGTAAACCATCAGAGGCCCCCAGCCATACCAGCTTGCGGTATTACAGTAATTAAACGGCTGAAAGGCACAGGGCCGGTAAATGGGAAAGCATGCGCTATTTACAGGTCCTCGCAAACAGGAGCCAGAAGTGAAAAATACACTACCTCCATGCACAGAAAAGCCTCCCCCAGCCAATGCCGTCCCCATGCAAAATCCCCAGAGGATCGCCCCCTTTATAAAAGATTTCGTCTTCATCAGATTTACGAGTAGCTTACTTAAAAATCTCCCTCATATGAACCTGATAGCAAGAGGTATTTTGGCGCTGCTGGTTGGGCTGTTTTTTCTGGGCTGCGCCTCGGTAAAAGACACCCGCCAGTTTTATATCCCAAACACCGCAAAAACCTATCCTCCGAGGGCTAAAGATGCCCCGATTCCGATTCTCGGTCAGCCCCCGAAGGAGCCCTACGAAGTGCTTGGTCATCTGGCCTTTTCTACGTATCAGAACTTCGGATTTCTTCGAAAAAGCATGGAATATAATGCCCGCGAGTCCGGTGCCGATGCCGTAGTCCTTAAACAGGTGAATTCCCAGCCTCAAATCACGCCGTATTATATTCCGCCGACGATGAATTACGTTCCTGTCGCCAATACCTACGTGACGTCCGGAAAACATGGGCAGACGGTGGTCGGGTATACGACATTTATCCCCACCTACCAGCCGGGATACTGGGGAATTTCGCAAAGCGTGCTTACAACGATTGACGCGGAAATAATCCTGATGAAGAATCCTCACCGATGAACGAAAAGGCCACACAGCGTCCAATGCTGGAATTACCGAATGGAGAGCAGAAAGTGCTTCTCCACTCGTGCTGTGCGCCCTGCTCCGGCGAGGTCATGGAAGCCATCGCCGCTTCCGGTATCGACTACACGATTTTTTTCTATAATCCGAATATCCATCCCCGCGAAGAAAACGAAACCCGTAAGAGTGAAAATATTCGCTTCGCGGAAAAATGCGGCATCCCCTTTGTGGATGCGGATTATGATTCGGATAACTGGTTTGCCCGCGCAAAAGGCATGGAGTGGGAGCCGGAGCGTGGTGCCCGCTGTACCATGTGCTTCGATATGCGTTTCGACCGCACCGCACTCTACGCACACGAAAACGGTTTTTCCGTCATCACCAGTTGCCTTGGTATTTCCCGCTGGAAAAACATGGATCAGATCAATGATAGCGGAGTCCGCGCAGCTGCAAAGTATCCCGGTATTTCCTATTGGACCTATAACTGGCGGAAAAACGGCGGCTCACAGCGCATGATCGAGATTTCCAAGGATGAGCAATTCTACCAGCAGGAATATTGTGGCTGTATTTACTCTCTCCGCGATACGAATAAATGGCGCACGGCAAACGGGCGCGAAAAAATTCATCTCGGCGTAAAATTCTACGGCCAGCCCGAGGCGGAAAAATCTTCTTCCTAGACGGTGCTTAGCGCCTTATCGATCTCATCGTGATCGATGGTGGGAAGCCGCTTGCGATGCGCGCCCAGTTTCGGAATACAGGCAATCAACGCTTTCGTGTAGGGATGCTGTGGATTATTCAGCACTTCATCCGTCGCACCCGTTTCCACGATCTGGCCGCGATACATTACCGCGACGCGATCCGCGAAGCCCTTCACGATTCCGAAGTTGTGCGTAATCAAAAGAATCGCGGTGCCGAACTGCTTTCGCAGTTGTTTGAGCTCCTGCATGATTTGCGCCTGGATCGTCACATCCAGCGCGGTGGTCGGTTCGTCTGCCACAAGGATTTCCGGATGACAACTGAGCGCCATCGCGATCATCACGCGCTGCTGCATCCCGCCGCTAAGCTGGTGCGGATAGTCATGGAGGCGAAGCTTGGGTTCCACTATTCCCACAGCGGTAAGGGCGCGAATAATCTCCTCATCGATATTTTTAACCTCGGGCCGATGCAGGCGAAGCGCTTCGGCAATCTGGTTGCGGATCGTGAAGACAGGATTGAGCGAAGTCGAAGGCTCCTGAAAAATATAGGCGATTTTCCCACCCCGTATTTTGCGAAGCTCCGTGGGATTCATCGTCAATACATTGCGATCCTTCCATAGAATCGTGCCATTGAGATAATGTGCGGGTGGTTCTGGTAAAAGTCTCGTAAGTGCAAGTGCCGTAACGCTTTTTCCGCTGCCGCTCTCTCCGACGAGTGCAAGGGTTTCTCCCTTATTCAAATCGAGGGATATATTTTTCACCGCATCGACAGTGCCTTCGTCGGTTTGGAACTGGATCGAAAGATTTTGTACGGAAAGAAATGAAGAACTCATGATGCTTTGGGGTCGAATGCTTTGCGGAGAGAATCTCCAAGCAGGTTAAGGGAAAGTACAAGAATGAAAAGAGCGGTTGTCGCGGAAGTAATGGTCCACCACACTTTGGGCTCGCGGCTAAGTTCCATGCGCGCGCTGTCGATCATGATTCCCCAGGATGCCGTGCCAATGGGAACGCCGACTCCAATATAGCTCAAAATCGATTCCGCGAGGATGATCCCGCTGAATCCCAGCACGAAATTAATCACGACGAGATGCATCACATTTGGCAGGATATGCCGAAAAATAATCGCCATATCACGCTCTCCCAATGCGCGTGCCGCTTCGCAGTATTGGCGTTCCGTCTGTCGCAGCGTTTCTCCGCGTAGCAACCTGCAAAGTCCGATCCAGCCTGTGACGCCAAGTGCAATGGAAATTTGCGGAATGCCTTTTCCCAGCACAATCATGATGGCGACCAGAAGGAGAATACCGGGAATGCTGGCCACCGTGCTGTAAAGATACTGCACCACATCATCGGTGAATCGTTTGAAATACCCGGCGGATATTCCCAACACGATGCCAATGGGAATATAGATAAGGCTCGTCAGCGCGCCGATAAGCAGGGCGGTAGACGCGCCTTTAAGCGTCAGTTCCAGGACATCCTTTCCGAGGGCGTCTGTTCCCAAAACATGAAAACCTTTCAGTGGTCGATTCTTTAAGTCGGTCTTTGCAAAGGGCGCACTGTAGCTGATTTCCTTCGGCACTTTTGTAAACGCTGCGTCGAGTAGTGACAGGGGGCGGCCATCTGGCAGGAGCCAGGGGGTCAGGATTAGATTGCTTGCACCCGTCAAGACATAGATAACGACAATAAACGTAGCGAACTTACCGGATGTACTGCGCAAAAAACGGGCGCGTGGACGTTCCCACCGCGATGAGCAAAGGAAAACGCATATTCCCAGGATGAGCGCAGCGAGAGTGACAAGCACCAGAATATTTTGGATAAGCGGTGTCATTGTAGTTTGATACGTGGGTCGACCCATGCATAGCAAAGGTCTGTGAGTAAAAGGCCGACCAGATAAAGAAGTGTACCCACATACGTGGTCGCTCGGATGACCGCGAAATCCGAATTATGAATCGCATCCAGCGTCATGTTTCCGAGTCCGGGAATACCGAAAAAAGTTTCCAGCACCAGGCTTCCAAGAATCAGCATGGGAAGCGAGGCTACTGTCAGCGTGATGATATTGATCATGCCGTTTTTCAGCACGTGGCACAGCAGGACTGCCCCGGGTGACGCTCCCTTTGCATAAGCGGTCCGCACATAATCATTGCGGATTTCCTCGAGGAAAATCGCACGGAAAAGACGAATGTCGGAGCCCAACCCCCCGAAGATCAGGATCGCCACTGGCAGAGCGAGGAAGCGCACCATGTCCGGCCCTTGCAGACTGAATCCGTAAGCGGGAAAGTATTTCAGCAGCACTGCAAAAAGCCATTGGCCGAAAATTACATATACCATTACCGGAATGCTCATTAACGCGACGGCAAAAATCGTTCCTGCAAAATCAATCGATGTTTCACGCACATACACGAAGAAAAGCGACAGCGAAATGGCTAGTGCCAGCCCGAGAAAAAATGCGGGCACGGTGATCGAAAGCGACGGGATTGCGCCCTCCTTGAAGCGGTCTATCACGGGTTGCCCTGTCGCGTCGGAAACCCCGAAATTAAACGTGGCAAGGGAGACCATGTAGTTGACAAACTGGCTGTCGAGCAGTCGCTGCCCGGGCTGCGTATTCAGGAAAAGCGGTTTGTCATAGCCGCGTTGTTTGATCCAGTTTGCCACCGCCTGCTGCGAGGCTTTGGGACCGAGCAGCCGACGCGCCACCGTTTCCGGCTTTTGAAGCATATTAAAAAGCACGAAAGTAATGACCATCACCCCCAGGATAATGGGAATCATGTAAAGCACCCTGCGGATAAAGTATCTAAACATTAGCCTGCCTCCTCTTGTGGATACCGTATCCGAGTACGATGCCAAAAATGATAATCATCGTCAAAAGCGGCCAGTATTTTTTTCGATTCCACTCCGCCTGTTTTTCTTTTCGAAGTGCGGTGTCGATGACGCCATACCGTAATCCTCCGAATTGTCCCACGATGGCATTTTTTATAAAATACGGCGTCCATGGCTGACGCAGCCGGTAGCTTACGCGATTGAAAATCGGTCCGATCACACAATCATCGGTAAGCAGAATCTTATTCATACGGCGGATGATGTCCGCACGTTCCGGCGTATCTTCCATCGTCGCCATTTTTTCAAATAAGTGGTCAAACTCCGCATTTTGATACATCGACTGGTTGTGCCCAACCGGAACAATATTGGGCCCATAGAACAACGCAAAAAAGTTTTCGGGATCGGGATAATCTGCACTCCATCCTGCGGAAACCAACTGATACCGCCCTTTCATTTGTTTCTCCAGCATCTGGGTGAATAAATTTTCCTCGATCCGCACGCGAATGCCCAGCGCCTCGAATTGCGAGCGGTCGTATTCCGCGGATTGCCGCTCAGTGGAACTTCCAGCTTCGGTATCCAGAACAATCTCCAGCGGTTTTCCGGTTTTGGGATCGACTCCGTTTGGATATCCCGCTTCGGCGATAAGTTTTCGCGCTTTTTCCAGATTGGTTTCTCGCCACGGATTTTTGAAGCTCGCTTCATAACCAAACATCCGCGGTGGCAGCAGCTGATCGGTCATGTGCAGGATATTGTTTCCGAAAATTTCATTGTAGGTATCCGCATTGAACGCGAGGACCATTGCCTGCCGAAGCTTCACATTGCCTCCCAGTACGGGGTCTTTCATATTGAACATGAGATACCATGTATCCAGATCCAGATCCTTGATGAGTTGCACCCCGCGCTTTTCAAATTCGAGAGTGAGTTCCTGACTGGCGGTGATGACCGAATTGAAGATGTCTTTGCCCACGCCGCTCGAATCCGTCCAGCCCTGTTTGAAAAGAATCCACGCAGGAATCGATTCGGGAATAATGATAAGCTGTACTTCGTCGAGGGTCGGAAGTTGAGAATTCGCAAGTGGCGCAAGGTAGGAGTTGACGTCCACGTTCCATCCTCCTGCAGGGAAACGAAGCGTATGGTAATTATCATTACGCACGAGACGTATGAGCTCGCCACGTTTCCAGTCATGCAGGCTGAAGGCTCCGGTGCCTACGGGATGAAATCGGAAGAGCGGATGTCGGATACCATCGATTATTTTCCCATTGTAATACTCCACGGCTTCGCGCGCGACAGGAGCTGTAAACCAGAAAGCCAGCCAGTATTTGATTTGGGGATAAGCCTTCTTGAGATTGATTCGGAAAGTATAGCGGTCAACCGCTTCAACCGGTTTGAAGGGAGCATCGTAATTAAAGACGCCTGCTTTTTCTGCATTGTTATAGGCATCCTCAAACCCGATGAGATAGTCCTGTAATGTCGAGGCGATGGGACATTCCACCTTTGGATCACTCATGCGCTGAAAGGCATAGATAAAATCCCGGCTGGTGATTTCGCGTCCCTTGCCGCCGGGGAAGCATGCATCATCATGAAAATAAAGCCCCGGCTTTATTTTGCACGTAACTGCTACCGTCCCATCCGGCTGAGGTTCGTATTTGGGCAGTTCCGCCCCGATCATTGGGATGAGGTGGTATTCCTCACTCAGGGGATCATAGGTAAGAAAGGTGTCATAAATATTCGAAAGCACGGCATGGCTGATCTCATCGTAAGCAAACTGGGGATCAAGCGATCGGGGGTCCTGGGGAAACGCCCGGTAGGTAACGATCCACGGTGAGCCATCTGCCCGTTTTTTACGCAGGGCAGGGGTATGCGGGTTATTATCGCAGCCGGTAAGAAGGCCCAGCCCGATCAGGGCCGGAATGTAGAGAATAAGAGCCTTCGTTAACCGCATGACGCGCCAAGGTTTAAAGGGAAAATACGCCCCATGACCAGCGCGAACCTCTGGTTTGCCCTCTGTAGGAGCCTTTTGCAGGAACATACAACCAAATGATTGTGTCGGTCTGAGTTTCCGTGATAGGGTTTTCGTTTACCTAAATTCATGAATGTTCAAGTAGAGACCAAACCGAATTGCACAGCTATCCTGCACGTAGAGCTTCCGTCCAATCGTGTTGAAAAAGAATGGGCTGCGGTCGCAAAAGATTTTCAGCGTCAAGCCAGAATCCCTGGATATCGTCCTGGAAAAGCACCGAATGCTATTGTTGAAACCCGCTTTGCCAAAGAAATCAAAGAGGAGCTTACCCGGAAACTCGTTTCCGATGTTTTACGCGAAGCCATCCGGGAGAAAAACCTGCGTGTGCTGAATATCGAAGGCGTAAACCATGTGGATATTGCCGATGATAAATCGATGCGCTTCAGCGCCACGGTTACGACATCGCCGGAGTTTACGCTGCCGGAGTATTCGAAACTCGAAGTCGAAGTCGCAAAACGTCAGGTTTCGCCGGAAGATGTCGAAAAGACACTTCAAAATCTTCGCGAACAGTACGCCGACTTTCAGGATGTCGAAGGACGCTCCGTAAAGTGGGATGACTTTATCGTTATCAGCTATACCGGAGCGATCGATGGAAAGCCTCTTGAAGAAGTTCATCCCGATGTTCCACGTCCTCTCCGCGCTGCCCGCAACTTCTGGCTGCGTATGGCTCCTGAGACCACAATCAAGGGCTTCTGCGAAGCGCTCGAAGGTGCCAATGTCGACGAAACTCGTAAATTCCAGATCGAAATCCCTGCGGATTTTGGTATGCAGCCGCTTCAGGGCGCGAAGATTGATTACGAAGTTCAGGTTCATGGCATCAAAAACCGTATTCTCCCCGAGCTCGATGACGCTTTCGCATCCCGCATTATTCCCGAGAAAAGCCTCGCGGATATTCGCCAGCAAATTGAGACAGAGATGTCACTCTCCGCTGAGCGTGAGTATGAAGACGCCAAGCGTAACGGCGCGCTTAAACAACTTCTCGCAAATATCGACTGTGAGCTTCCTGCGCAAATGCTGCGTAATGAAATGGAAAGCATCCTTGGCGATATCGTCCGCGAAAATCAGGTTCGTGGCGTTGCTGAAGACGAAATTCGCAAGCACCAGCAGGAACTGGTCGGCGTTGCCAATCAGACCGCCCGTGATCGCCTGCGTTCCACGTTCTTTTTGCTTCGTGTAGCCGAAAAGGAGAACCTCAAGGTCGCCGAAGAAGAACTCATCCAGCAAATCAGTGGAATGGCCACGCGCTATAAGGTGACTTTTGATAAAATGGTCAAAGATCTCCGTAAACGCAATGCGATCTCCCTGATTCAGGAACAAATTCTTTGCCGCAAGGCACTTGATTTGATTGCAAGCAATGTTACCGTGCTGGAACCTAAAAATGCACCGGCACCCGCCGGGGCAGCTTAAGCATAAATACATACTATGACGTTTAATCAAAATTCATCGAGTCAGCGTCCCAGCAATATGCTCATTCCCATGGTCATCGAACAGACCGGACGGGGCGAGCGTAGCTACGATATTTACTCCCGTCTCCTTAAGGACCGGATCATTTTTATCGGCACTCCGATTGATGACCATGTTGCAAATCTTGTCATCGCCCAGTTGCTTTTCCTTCAGATGGAGGATGCGAAAAAAGATATCAATATCTACATCAACTCGCCCGGTGGTTCTGTCACCGCAGGCCTCGCGATTTACGATACGATGCAGTTTGTAACCTGCGCTGTCACAACCTATTGCATGGGTATTGCCGCCAGCATGGGCGCTGTTCTGCTTTGCGCCGGAGCCAAGGGCAAGCGTTACGCGCTCCCTAATTCCGACATCATGATCCATCAGGTTTCTGGTGGCGCTCAGGGTCAGGCCAGCGACGTCGAACGCCAGGTGGAGTTCATGTTTAAGCTGAAACGCCGCCTCAACCGCATCATCTCTCAACACACCGGGAAGCCTGTAGATCAGGTGGAGCGGGATGCAGACCGCGATTACTATATGTCTGCGGATGAAGCCAAGGCATACGGAATCGTGGATGAAGTGGTAAAATCCCGTAAGGAATTACCTCCTGATGTTGCAAAACTTTCCGACAAATCCTCGGAAAAATCTTCCGATAAACCTGCCGAATAATTATTAATTATGGCTCGAGCCTCCAATCTTACAATGTGCTCTTTCTGTGGAAAGAGTCACGCGGAAGTCCGCAAGCTGATTGCCGGACCGGGTGTGTATATTTGCGATAGTTGTATCACGGTTTGCAAAGGCATTCTGGACAAGGAAATCGGCGAGGAATCCCGCCGCACCAATCTTGCACTGAGTGTTCCCAAGCCCGCAGATATTCGTCGCGAACTCGATAATTATGTAATCGGTCAGGACTCGGCGAAAAAGACGCTGTCGGTCGCTGTTCATAACCACTACAAGCGCATTACCCAAAATCAGAAGACCGAGGGCGATACGGTTTCACTCGACGCATATGCAGAAGTGGAAATTGAAAAGAGCAATATCCTGCTCCTCGGTCCTACCGGATCGGGAAAAACGCTTCTCGCACGCACGCTTGCGAGGATTCTCGATGTTCCATTTTGTATCGCGGATGCCACCACGCTTACCGAAGCCGGTTACGTCGGCGAAGATGTGGAGAATATCATTCTTCGTCTGCTTCAAAATTCGGATTATGATGTAAAGCGCGCTGAGATCGGCATCATTTACATCGATGAAATCGATAAGATTGGTCGCAAGACGGATAACGTCAGCATCACGCGCGATGTTTCGGGTGAAGGTGTGCAGCAGGCTTTGCTGAAAATTCTTGAAGGTACCACGTGCAACGTTCCTCCTCAGGGCGGACGCAAGCACCCTCAGCAGGAATACATCCAGGTAAATACGGAGAAAATTCTCTTCATTTGCGGCGGTGCATTTGTGGGGCTGGATAAAATCGT
>JBDTJR010000145.1:0-28721 GCA_039935735.1 Chthoniobacterales bacterium
CATCCGTAAGCATCTGCTGCTGATCCTCTGCAATTCCCTCGTCCGACATTTCCACGATAGCGCGTGCCGTGCGTTGATGATCTTTCTCCGCAAGACCTGCAATCATGATTGCAATACTTTCGCGGAATTCCGGACTAAGATCCCCCATCATTCCAAAGTCATAAAGTCCGATTTTTGGTCCCGGGAGTACTGTCATGTTTCCCGGATGCGGATCGCCATGGAAAAAACCATAGTCGAATATCTGCATGTAAATCAGAGTTGTCACTCTATTCGCGAGATCTATCGGATCGATTTTCTTTTTACGTAAAAGCGCAACATCATCAATTCGCGTCCCGGAAATAAACTCCATGACCAGTACTCGTGCGGAGGAAATATCGCGATAAATTGTAGGAATCTTAATATCTTCGTTCCCCTCAAACTGTTTGGCAAAGCGCTCCACATTTTGCGCCTCGTTATTGAAGTCCAGCTCCTTCATGAGCGTATGAGAAAATTCCTCAACAACTCCCACAGGATTTAGCGCCGACGCCTCAGGTGCGTGCTTTTCGATAAATCTCGCGAGATCGATCAGGATCGCCATGTCCAACTCGATGACCTTTTCGATATCCGGGCGCTGTACTTTGATCGCAACCGTCGTTCCGTCTTTTAAAATTGCTTTGTGCACTTGTGCAATCGATGCACAACCGATCGGCTCGTCTTGAAAAGTGGAAAAGACTTCATCGATCGGGCGGTTCATTTCTTTTTCGATGATCTTCCGGGCTTCCTTGCTGGGAAAAGGCGGCACTTCGTCCTGAAGACGTTGAAGCTGTTCAAAATACTCATCCGTGATCAAATCTCGACGCGAACTTAAAATCTGACCGAATTTGACAAACGTAGGTCCCAGTTCTTCAAGCGTTAAACGAAAGCGCTCAGGAAGAGGCTTGTTAAGAATTTCGGATTTGCGAACCGGGAGTTGCGCGTCCTCGATCTTTAAAAACTTCTGCAGGGCTACGAGACGAAGAACGTCCGCGAATCCATATTTGAAAAGAATGTGAAATATCTCCCGATACCGGGGAATATGGCCGTAAAAGTCTACCGCCGATTTGATGGTACTGAATATCACGCCGTTCTTACTAAACGAGGTTCATTCCCCTGCCCAGCCCCAATTGCAATGAATCTCAGTCTTAATGCACCATCGCATTCACAACGCCGCCCACGATCATGCCATAAAAAATGTGCGCCAATAACTGCATGAGTGCCGTCATGGGGCCTCGGTCATGATATTTTGCGACAGGGTGATGTTCCATGATCATGATGGTAACCAACAGCATCACGATGATGCCATGCACAGCCCCTATAAGACCGCAGGTCATAAAATTGATCGGCAATTTCGCGAAATGGATCACTGCCACATAGATATAAGCAAAGAGAATTCCAGATCCGAAATGAATGGCACAACCAGGCGGGTATGCATTTTCAACCTTTCCAGTAGCTAATGCGCCCGCAGCGCGGATGATATCTACATGTCCAATTTTCAGCCAGCGTGGGATAAGGAGAAACAAGGTCATGAAAAGTGTTCCCAGCAGGCCGCCGACGAGAGGGGCTAAACTTCTATCCATACTTATATGTTACTCATTTTCAACCGGATTTGCAATCTGCAATTGATTTTTTTGACTAGGACGAGGCGTCATCTCCAGATGCGAGAAGGCGAACCCGGCGATCTACTCTCGGCAGCCGAATCGTAAGCGTCATCCCCACTCCTTGAGTGCTTTCGATCATCACCTCTCCTCCATGCTCGCGGACAATGCGCTGCACAATCATCAGCCCGAGCCCGGAGCCGCCTTGCTTGGTCGTGAAATACGGCTCAAAAAGTCGCCCCATATGTTCGATCGAAATCCCCCCGCCCGTATCCGAAAAGCTAATGAAGGTATGACTTTCATCAAAACCCGTTCGTATACGGAGCACTCCACCACTCTTCATTGCCTGGGCGCTGTTCCTTATAATATTATAAAAAGCCTGCTTCAGCTGATTCCGATCCACCGGTTGCAATGGTAGCGAAGGATTGAGGTCCATCTCCACCAGTACATTTCTATTGCGGATTTCCGCTTCAAGAAACGATACCGACTCCTCGACTATGGCATTCATGCTGTCCATAGAGGTTTCCAGAGGCGTCGGGCGCACCGCCCTTAGAAACTGCGTGATAATCTGGTCGAGTCGAGAAACCTCCTCGCGTGCAATACGTAATGACTCCCCTATCTCTCCGCGCTCTTTCTCTGGAAGCTTGCGAAGCTTCTTTTCAGCAAGATGAAGATGAATATTCAGCGAGTTCAGCGGATTCCCGATTTCATGAGCCACGCCCGCAGCAAGTAATGTAAGAGCCGAGAACTTTTCGGATTCAATGGTCTGTTCCGTGCTCCTCCGAAGCTCCGTGACATCACGCAAAATAATCGCGCGTCCAAGAATCTTCTTCTTCTCATCCAAAAGCGGCACTACGTAAAAATTAACAAACCGGCTCTCCGGGTAAAATATCTCCATCTCGCGATTAACCGCCTTATCTCCCTCTGCGATCGAGTCCAGATCCAGCCCTCGCACCTGCTCGGAAAGTCGTTTACCAATACATTGATCCTCCTGAATTCCCAGTAGTGTTGTAGCCGCCGTATTAATGGAAATGATACGCCCCTGTGAATCGACGACAATTACTGCTTCCTGAATGGAGTTGAAGACCGTCTCCAGAAAATCTTTCTCCCTCGCCAGTTCTCCAAGGTAGACCTGTACATCCTCAGGACGCATTCGCTGAATGCGCTCTTGTACTTTTTCAATGAAGCCGGGTTTCATGAGGAGAGTGCAGGTTTAAGCATCAATCAGCTTTTCAAGTTCCTCAAGCCTTCTTGCGAATAATGCCAGCGTATTTTCCACCGGTGCAGGAGAGCGCATATCAACCCCCGCATCCGCGAGTGTCTCGATGGGATATCTGCTCCCGCCGGATTTCAAAAATTTCAGATAAGGCGAAACATCTCCCGTCCGAATCACCTGCTCGGAAAGTGCAGCCGCCGCAGAAATACCCGTCGCGTATTTATAAACGTAAAATGCACTGTAAAAATGAGGAATCCGCAGACACTCAAGCTCCAGCACTTCATCGATTACAAAATTTGGGCCAAAATAAACATCCAGCAATCCGCGATACATTTTGCGCAAGGTCTCCAGAGTTAATGCCTCTCCATTTTCCTCCGCTGCGTGGCTGAGTTTTTCGAACTCCGCAAACATCGTCTGCCGGTAAAGGGTGCCACGGATATCATCCAACTGGCGGTTGAGAAGGTAAGCTTTCATCTTTGGATCCGTAGTCGTTTTCAACAAATGATCCGTGAGTAACATCTCGTTAAATGTCGATGCCACTTCCGCAAGAAAGATCGGATAGTGATAATCCTGATAGTGCTGATGACGCTGCGAATACCACGTATGCATGGAGTGCCCTGCCTCATGGGCCAGCGTATAGATATCGGAAAATACATCAGCCTTGTAATTCATCATTATGTAAGGCGGGCTCGTGTAAGTGCCGTACGAAAACGCTCCGCTGCGTTTGCCTTTATTTTCATAACGGTCGCACCACCGGCTACTACCCAACCCCTTGCTCAAGGTTTCCACGTACTCATCACCAAGAGGATGCAATGCCGACAAAACCGTTTTCGATGCTTCGTCAAAAGGTATATTCGTCTTCACCCCATCGATCATCGGCACATAGGTGTCATAGTGATGAATCTCGGAAAGCCCGAGGACACGCTTGCGTAAATCAAAGTAACGGAACAAAGGCTTCAGATTCGAGCGCACTGCAGAAATAAGGTTGTCATAAACCTCGGGCGGCATGTCATCCCGGAAAAGCGCCGCATCACGGGCACCGGAGTAATTTCTTGCACGCGCACGAAACACATCCGACCTGATGGAACTTACCAGTGATGAGGTCAGCGTATATTGATGATCCGCAAACTCCGTATAAAATTGATGAAAGGCCTTGCGACGAACCTCAGGATCGCGTTGCACGAGAAATGAGGAAAACGAGCTTTGTGTAAGATCACGTTCCCGGCCTTGCTCATCCGTTAGCAAACCAAACTTCATATCGACATTCGTCAATTGAGAAAAAGTCTCCTCATGGCCGCCAAGCGCCGCAGAACCGAGCGCCATGATACGCTCTTCACCTGCGGTGAGTGTATGTGGCTTGAAACGTCGGATTTTACGAAGGGAAATTTGCCAGTCCTTTAAGACAGGATGCGCAATAAAAGACTCAAACTGCTCATCGGGAATTGCCTGAATTTCCGGTGTAATAAAAGAAAATGCCTCGCCAATATGCGTCAATACTCCCTGGAGCCGAGCCTCACGTGAAAGCGAGTCGGCATTCGCGCTGTCCTCCGTCACACGCAGCGCCGTATATTGATTAAGCTGTTCAATTTTTTGATCGATGTCTTTTTCGAGCTCCAGGCACTCGTAAAGTGTTTTTGCAGACTCCCCCACCTTGCCTTTAAAGCGCGCGACCCCAGGGTAATCTTTTTGGATCCTGGTAAAATGATCCTCCCAGCCTTGATCGGATGCATAAAGCGGAGTGAGATCCCATGTATCTTCGGAGCGAACTTCCGCACGGCCCGGCACACTTTGTGGAGGAGCTATATTTTCTGAAACATCATGCATGGGCAGATCATACCCACTTAGCCAAAGCAGACAACCCGCTTTCTACAAAGTATAAAAGATCAGGGCTGTTTATGAGAAATACGCGTATTGATCTCTTCAGCGGTGAGTGCGTTTTCCCGAGTAATAATACTGGCCTCAAGTAGTTTTTGCGGCTGAGCATATATCCTATCCAGCTCAATGGCTTTTTGGAGACTCCGCTCCGCTCCGCTATATTGGCCGGATTTTTCCAAGGCGATAGCGCCCCCAAGCCATGCATCCGGGAATGTTCCCTTACTGAGATTCAATGCCTTTTGAAATGCCGCAATGGCGTTTTGATAATCCCCTGAATCAATCAATGCATACCCAAGATTCGCCTGCGCAGTGACAGAAAAAGGGGATTTTACCGTCGTATCGTTCCACAGATTTAGCGAATTCTCAAATGCCGCCTCTCTTTTCCACGTTAACGCTGCCAGAACACAAAGACTAAGAATGCAGACTCCTATCAAGCTTCGATAAAGCAGTCGGCGTGATTTCGCCACAACCAGCAAAGTTGCAACCGATAAAGCGATTCCAACCATGGGCAAATATAGGAACCGATCCGCCAACGGGCGATATATAGGAATAAAATTCGAGACGGGTGCTAGTGCCAACCAGAAAATCGCGGCGCCAAAAAAAGCCGTGCGATTTTTCCAACCGATACCGATTTGAGCAGAAATAAATACCACGATCGTGGCAATAGCCGCTGGCAATGTAATCCATGCTACATTTTGGGGCACGTAATCCGCAGACAGTTGAAAAGGCCAGAAGATGTTTTTAATCAAAAACGCCCATATCCGAGGCTGGTATAAAAATACATGCGAAAAAGAACCTCCAAGATAAGTCGGAGAATGTAGAAATACCCTTGATACGACAGGTGGGAGCGCAAAACGTGCATAAAGAAAAATCTGCACCATGCAAAAAGCGGAAGCGATGAGTATTACCCAATCGCGTTTACGCTCACGCGATCCGTAAAGCAGCCAATAGAGGCATAGCAGAAAAGGCCCCACAATTCCTGTCTCCTTCGCTCCTACTGCCAATAAAAAAGCGAGAACGGAGGCAGCCGCGTAAAGCCATTTCCGGCGATTGCAAACCGAGCCAAACTTTATTGCAAGGAGCAGCCCTGAGAGAACAAAGAAAGTTGTCAATGCGTCCTCTCGGGAACTCACTTCCGCCACGACCTCAACATTTACCGGATGCAGTGCAAAGACCAACGCCCCGCATGCGATTGCATAACGCTGCTCGCCTCCCAGTAGTTCGGTCAAAAGTATGACCAGCAAAACAGCATTGAAGCTGTGTAGAAGAATGTTTGTAAGGTGATACCCAAACGGCTGGTAGCCGCTAAACAGGGAGTCCAGCATCAGCGAAAACAATTGGACAGGTCGATTATTGTCCAACACATCACTTCCCAAAACACGAAAGGAAATGACGTCGTAAAAATTCGAGGCCGTGTGGATATAGTCGTTATTTAAAATCTGGTATTCCGCATCATAAACGAAACCCGATTTCAACGACGGCAGATAAATCAGGAACGTTAAAATCCCTATTCCAATTGCGAGCAGGATATCTTTCCGTAAAAACCTCTTTGGCAAAAACGATTCTGATATCCTCGGGGACATTAGGAATGCCCGAAAAGTTTACGATCTTTGATCAGGCTCGCAACTTCGGGCGGCACAAGATTCTCCCATGAGTTATCGTGCGTGCGGATTTTCGCCAACACATCCCCGGAAAGAATGGGAAGATATTCCTTATGGTAATCCTTGATGCTCCTCATGAAGTGATTTTCCAAAAGATGCGTGTAGAGGTATTTTAAATTCGGCGCCACCGTATACCCCTCCACTTCCGTAATAGAGCCATCGGCCTCTATTCGTGGATATACATAGAGCTTTACGCCGGATTTAAACAGTCGCCCCAACCCTTCGAGAATCCCACCTTCGAGATCCGTATAGTATTTTTCATCGAAAATTTCCTGCAAACTCGGAATGCCGAGCACCAGCCCGACCATGTTGTCCGTATAGCGCGTCAGAAAATTCACCAGACGGTAATACTCACCGTAATTCGAAATCAACACCGTTCGGCCAAGAGAGCCCAAAATATCCACTCGATCCAAAAAATCCCTCAAATCAAGCTCGCCGCTGCGCAGAAGATTTTGCATCGTGATTTCCATCAGGACTTCCGGTTCTTCCCCATCCAAACCGTCTTCCTTGAGAAAAAGGTTTTTCGCGCAATCCAGCATATCATTTGTCACTTTCGTCACCGGGCGAAAGCTTCCACGTTCCACCAGCAAAGGCTTTTTATAAAAAGCATCAGCCGCCTGTACGACCTCGCCATCTGCCCGGAAAAGTGTCGCATTAGTTAATCCCTGGCTGACCAGTTGCAGGCTCATAAGCCGATTATCCACCTCTTTAAAATCAGGCCCCGAAAATCGGATCATATCCACCTCCATACGCTCAGGAGAAAGATCGTCGAGCAGTGAAGCAATCATCGCCTCCGGTTTATGATAGTGATAAAATGCCCCGTAAATTAAATTAACCCCGATTATCCCCAACCCTTCCTGCTGCTCGATATTGCGCGTATCAAGCATCCTTACATGGACGATAATTTCATTAAAAGGTGCCATAGGTGCGGTCTGAAACCGAATCCCCAACCAGCCATGAGCCTCCTCCCGATGGCGAATGCTGCGGGCTGCAACCGTATTGGCGAATACGAAAAAGGTCTTCCGATCACCCACCGTGGCATCAAGTCGCTCGTGCAGAAGCTCCAGTTCATGATCCAGCATTTTCATCAACCGTTCCCGGCTGACATACCGCCCGCCGGAACCATAAATGGCATCACTGAATGTCATGTCATAGGCCGAAATCGTCTTTGCCACCGTATGGGAAGCCCCTCCCACATGGAAAAATCGCCGCGCTACCTCCTGTCCGGCACCGATCTCGGCAAAGGTGCCATAAACCCGGTCGTCGAGATTGAGTTGAAACGCCTTTTTATTAACCTGCAGATCAAACCGGCTGTCCATACACCAGATATGCCATGATTCACGCGAGATGCAATAGTCCGCTCATGGCGAATTTTTACCGCTTCCGATGTTTGCCGATTGCATTCGGCTTCCCGCAAAATACTATTTACGCCATGAAACGGTACATCACAGTGATTACTTTGGCCCTTCTGGCAATTGCTTTTGGAGGATGTAAAAAGGCCGCGAGCCTTTTGCCGCCCAACGAAATCAAAGTCGGTGAGTTTACCTCTTTGACCGGTGTGAATGCCACTTTCGGTCAAAGCGCCAATAACGGCACCCAGATCGCCTTGCAGGAGATCAATGCTGCAGGCGGCGTTCTGGGGAAAAATCTGAATATCATTGTGGACGATACACAGTCCAAAGCAGGTGAAACCTCTACCATTGTCCATAAGCTGATTTCTCAGGACCATGTCGTGGCGCTTTTGGGAGAGATCGCATCGGTTCGCTCGCTTGAAGCCGCACCGATCGCGCAGGAAAACAAAATCCCTATGATTTCCCCTGCCTCTACCAATGAAAAGGTCACCCAGGCAGGCGATTATATTTTCCGCATCTGTTTTATTGACTCCTTCCAGGGTAAGGTGATGTCGAAATTTGCGCGTTCCATCGGTGTCAAACACGTCGCCATTCTTACCGATACTTCGAAGGACTACAGTGTCGGCCTTACTGATAGTTTTAAAAAAGATTTCACCGCGAATGGCGGACTTATCGTAAGTGAGCAAAGCTATTCCGGCGGCGACAAGGACTTTGGCCCTCAACTCACAGCCATCAAGGCGCAAAATCCCGAAGCGATTTTCCTACCTGATTACTATACGGAAGCCCCCTTGATTATGCGTCAGGCTCGCCAGCTTGGTATTGATGTCCCCTTTATGGGAACGGATGGCTGGGACTCCCCGGAATTACTCACCGTCGGCGGAAACGCTGTGGAGGGAAGTTATTTTTCGAATCATTTTTCTCAGGAAAATGCTTCCCCAAATGTTCAACGGTTCGTCAAAAACTATAAGGACAAATACGGCTCTGCGCCGGACGGTATCGCAGCCCTGGGGTATGACTCCGTCTATATTCTTGCAGATGCTATTAAACGTGCAGGTTCTACAGATCCCGTAAAATTGCGCGATGCCATTGCAGGCACACAGAATTTCGATGGTGTCACCGGTAAAATCACCCTGGATGCAAATCGGAATCCCATGAAATCTGCCGTCGTCATTCGTGTTCAGGATCATTCCTTCCGGTATCTCGAAACAATCGATCCTTAATCTTTATCTCGCCATTCATTGATGGAAATTTTTCTGCAGCAGTTGGTGAATGGCCTTTCGCTTGGCGCGATCTATGCCCTCATTGCGCTTGGCTACACATTGGTTTATGGCGTATTGCGCTTCATCAATTTCGCACATGGCGATGTCTTGATGATCGGCTCTTACGCCGGGTTCTACATAGCGCTTGAGCTTTCCCAACAGCTGGGAGCTACGATTTCCTATCAGATTGCTTTTCTGATGCTGATGGGATCAATGCTTGTTTGTGCGGGCATCGGAGTCCTCATCGAGCTTCTTGCTTATCGTCCTTTACGAAATCATCCAAAGCTCACCGTACTCATCACCTCTATCGGGGTATCTCTTTTACTTTCCTATGGAGGTCAAATTTTATTCGGCGCCCAGCCAAGACCGTTTCCGGAATTGATTCATGCCTCTCAGTTGCACATTACAAAAAACCTCACGATCTCCAGTAGCCACCTCATCGTCCTCCTGGTGACAGCCGTAATATTGCTGGCACTGCGATTCATCGTTATGAAAACCCGTTTCGGAATGGCCGTCCGTGCGCTCTCCATGAACCCTCAGGCCGCTTCGCTGATGGGCGTTAATCCCAATGCCGTCATTTCCTGGACCTTTGCTCTGGGCTCTGCACTTGCTGGTGCCGCAGGCATTCTTTACAGCATGACCATCCAGTCCATCGAACCGCTGATGGGGACCATGCCCGGGATCAAAGCATTTATCGCTGCGGTATTGGGCGGCATCGGAAGCATCCCTGGCGCCGCTTTGGGTGGTGTCCTGATGGGGCTCGTCGAAACTTTTGTTGGAGGGTCTTCTTTTTCATCTTATCGGGACGCTATTGCGTTCGGATTGCTGATTCTGATTCTTCTCCTCAAGCCCGCAGGCCTTCTCGGGAAAGCACAGGCCGAAAAAGTCTAAGGAGCTGCCCCCTCACCCTGAGCTACAAGCAGCTTTTCAAAGGCTTTCGACGTATTGGCGTAAAAGGGGTAATGCTCCCCGCCTTTAACCGGTTTGATACGCCAGTGTTTATACGCCCATAGCCAGCATTCAGGCCTCGCACGAATGGAAGGCTCCAGTGCGTCCCAGCAGCGCTGGACAATCTCAACCTCCGTCAGATCCGTGGAAACATCAAGGGGTGCGTGATAACGCATAATATACCGCCCGTCAGGACCGGGGTAACACTCGCAAGGAACAATCTTTGCTCCCGTGCGCTTCATCAGCGCTCCCGTAAGCGGCGTTACACACATTTTCATGCCGAAGGTATTGATGGCGACCGCGCCCTCATGAGGGTGAAGTGTGAGATCCGTCAATACGCCGAATTTTTTCCCGCCTTTGAGAAGTTTAAACATTTTCACCAGCGCTTTTTCCTGAGGAATGACTTCATGCCCGGAGAGAGAGCGGAGGCGATTAAAGACTCTTCCAATTTTTGGGTTCTCAAAGTTTTGAGCAATGACGATTCCCGATATGATCGCGTAGGAGGAAGTAAAACTCAGCCATTCAAAGTTTCCAAAGTGAAAACAGTAATAAATCGCCGCGCCTTGTGGAGGCTTACCGTCCCCAAGCGTTTCCACCGAGGCATAACGCTGATACTTTTCGCGTGAAAAATTTGGCGACCAAAAAAGTTCCAGCATGGTCCGGGCGAAACCCTGCATGGACCGCATGGCGATACTTTGTTTTTCTGGCAAAGTTTTCGTATCGCCAAAAGCCGCATCCAGATTCGCCAGCGCGACTTTCCTGCTTCGGGAATCGGCGTGATACATCGTCCACCCCGCAAAACGCGCCATCGCGCGAAGACATGACAAGGGCAGCAGCGGAATCAGAATCTCAACAAGCCGAAGCCCGGCATATTCCGCTTCATTGCGGATTTTTTTAAAAAAACTTCGATCTTCCGTAGCTGCGTCAGCCATTGGTTTCGGGCGTTTCAATTCGAGGAAAAACGGGCTGCGCCGCACCGGTTTTATGCGTCGCTTCAAGCGCGGGGCAAACCGGCTCTACGCAAATGGCAATAGCACTCAGTCCCAACTGCTCAAAAATACGCGTCGCCGCCTCCGGGATCACCGGCGAGAGAAGGGTCGCGGCAAGACGTACGCTTTCTGCAAGATAAGAAAGCACCGCATCCAGGCGAGAAGCCTGAGCTTCATCTTTCGCAAGCTTCCACGGAGCCGTTGTTTCGACAAAAGCATTGGCACGCGTGATGATATTTCCAATGGCATCCAGCGCGATATGCAGCTGATAGGCGTCCATTGCTTTTCGATAGACTGCAACAGCCTCCCGATTTGCCGCGCGCTCTGCTTCGATATCAGCATGCCCGTCACCCACAGGCTGCAACACTCCCTGACGGTAGCGTTGCGCCATATTCAGGCTGCGGTTCAACAGATTGCCAAGGCCATTGGCCAGTTCTGTATTATAGCGTAGAATCAATCGCTCCTCACTGAAGTCGGCATCCTGTCCCATGACGATATCGCGCATGAGATAGTAGCGAAGCGCATCCGTGCCATATTGCTCTGCCAGCAATTTCGGATCGATGATGTTTCCCTGACTCTTACTGATCTTCGCACCGCGAAGGTTCCACCATCCGTGAACCAGCAGCTTCGGGATTTCATGATCCTCAAACCCAATCGCCTTGAGCATCGCAGGCCAGTAAATCCCATGCGCCGGCACTAGAATGTCTTTTCCGATGACATGTGCATCGCACGGCCAGACTTTTTCAAACTTTGGAAACCCCTCGCCCTCTTTAGGCAAGTAACCCGCAAAACTGATGTAATTGATGAGTGCATCAAACCACACATACGTCACAAATTCCGGATCGAAGGGAAATTCAATCCCCCATGACAGACGTGCTTTAGGACGTGAGATGCAAAGATCCGCAGAGTTCTTCGCCACGGCATTTGCCACCTCTGCGATGCGGAAAGAAGGCGTTATAAAATCCGGATGCGTGTTCAAGAAGTTCACAAACCAATCGCGATATTCGCTCAGTTTAAAATACCAGTTCTCCTCTTCGATCTCTTGAACCTCTCCCCACTCCGGGCCGAAATTCCCACTCTCATCCCGCTCTTTGTCTGTAAGAAATTGTTCCTGTCTTACGCTGTAGTGTCCCTTGTGCTTGGCTTTGTACAGCAATCCCTTGTCATGCAGTGATTGAAGAATTTCACGCACCACACGTTTGTGGCGCGGGTCCGTTGTCGCAGCCCATCCGTCATAGACGACGCCAAGCTGCTTCCAAAGATCTAAAAATTTTTCGGTTACAGAGTCCGCAAAAGCCTGAGGCTCCACGCCTTTCTGCTCTGCCGCTTGCTTAACCTTCTGCCCGTGCTGGTCGACGCCGGTTAGAAAAAATACTTCCTTACCGCAAAGACGCTGATAGCGCGCAATCGTATCGGCCAGCACCTTCTCATAGGCATGCCCGATATGTGGTGCGGCGTTTGTATAATCAATCGCCGTCGTAATATAAAAAACCTCTTTGCTCATCTTTGTTTAATAGAAAAGGCCATCGGAGGACTACCTGCAAAGCAGAATCGCATCGCAACCCAAATCCGCTTTATGATTCCCCTGCTTCTTTTGTGTCTTCTTTTACCACTTTGCCACCCCAGGAAAGGATCCGCGCCTTGCCCCCCGCCGCTTCTGCCTCCTTGATCTGGTGGTTTTTGACATAAAACATCGATAAGCTCGACCACGCCAACTGGTCATTGGGCCGAAGCTCCGCGGCTTTTAATCCCGCTTCAATCGCTTCTGGATATTTCCCAATCTTCATCAGCGCCATTCCAAGCGCATGCCACGCGTCGAAATAGTCCGGCACCAGCGCGATACAGCGTCGATACTTTTCTACAGCCGCATCCAGTTCGCCGATGGCGATGTCCCCGCTTGCATCGTCAAACAACTCCTCCGCAGCGGAACTACCGGACATCCTGTTAGTGAATACGAGCGAAGCTGATATTGGCAGCTTCACGAGATGACCTTAGCCACTCTGCGAAAAGAATCTGTTGGCTTCCGTTAAGAACCGCTTTTTCGATCATCGGCTTTTGTTTGGCAACCAGATCAGCTGGTGCAGGATTGCGCTTTGCAAGATAAACAGCGTACCCTCCCCAAGGCGCTTTTTCATAGCCACCCATTTCTCCATCGCGAAGGAAAACAGTCGCCGCTGCAAATGCCTGCCCTTCAGTGTCTACTTTTTCGGCAGACTCCTCGGAAGTCGGCATAGGCGAAACGTTACTGATACTTTGCGGGGTGAGACCAAATTCCTTCGCAGCATCGGCAAAAGTTTTTCCCTGCTTCATTGCCTGTCGGATATTTTCAATGGTCGCTTGCGCTGCAATCTCCATACTCTTCCGCGCAGCCTCACCTTGTAAATGTTCCTGAATCTTCGGCCTTACCTCTTCAATCGTTAATTGACGCTCAGCGCTTATCTTAGCCAGCGATATGACGTAAAAAGCATCCTTTGTTTGAATGGCATCGCTTACATCATTTACCGCTTTTAGCCGAAATGCTTCACCAGCCAGATCGGTAAGTGGCACACTTCCATCTATTTTTCCCGCAGGCGTATCTCCAGTTGCAGTAAACTCGGGAGTGCTTTGAACCTTGTAGCCAGCAGCTTTGGCCGCGAAATCAAATCCCTTGCTGCGAGCCTGCTCTACAAAGGTTGTCAGGCCATCCGCCAGCTTTTGAAGCCTTTCCGTCAAACCATTGCTTTTGAGCGTCGAAAAATCGCTTGGTAGGTCGACTTTTACATATTGAACGGACCGCAATTCATCTTCCTTCAGGTGAATTTTGTTTTCCTCATAGTAACGAGTTACCTGATCTGGTGTAACCGATGTCTTCTTCATCGCATCGGCAATGTTAAAGCGAACGACCTGCGCATCGACGGTCTGAAAGTTCTTGAGCTGATCATTTATCTTCGAGTCATCGACGACGACCTGCGAATTAAGCAATTCCTTGATCCTGCTTACTTTCAGCGAATCCTCCACAAGATCCTCGATTTGTTTGTCCGTGAAACCGAGAGGCCCCAGTTTGTTTCCCATATTGGGATCCACAAATTGTTGATACTTCGCGAAATCAAATTCTCCATTCGTTTGGAAAACCGGAAGCTTTTTGATTCCTTCCCCAATTTCAGTATTCGTGGGTTTGATCCCCCACTCCTTCGCCTCATGCCGGATAACTTCCAGATTAACGAGAAATTCCTTCTTGGCGGTTTCCTCATCCGGCGCACGCCCCACGAGCGTATTCAACATATCCGTCATCTTCAGCGAAGCGGAAAGATGAAAGTAACGCTGCGTCCGATCCCAATCTACGCGGCGGATCGTACGACCATAAATTTTACCCAGATCGTCGGGCCCCCGGGCCGACTGTTTATTATAGTCGTAAAGGAATGCAAAAGCGACGATAGTGAGCACGGCAATGATTAACATCATGCCGCGCTGGTTCTTTCTTATAATATTAAACATGAAAAATTGTGCGAAAGGATTGATTTTGGAAAACTGTCTGATTAATCCATGAGAGTGATGAAATCAAGCTTGCTGCCTCCAGAACTGCCAAAGATTTTCACGGGAGTGATTCTAGGCGCCTTATTTACCGTCTCGGGTTTTGCTCAGGACACCCTGATTATGAAGAATAATCAAGAACGTCCGGGGGAAATCCTCAGTGTGACGAATAAGATTATCCATTTCAAATCCGGTCCGGCAGAGAGCACCATCCCTCTCGATCAGGTGGCATCAGTCACCAAAGCTCCCACCAAAGAGTTCGAAACAGCCCAAACTGCCTTGAAGGATGGGGACTACGCCCAGGCCGCTCCAGCCCTGAAAGTAATTACCGATAAGTTCCTTGGCCTGCCCTCCCCCTGGGTCGAGCAGGCCGCTGCCCAGCTCGGAGAGGCCTATATCGGTCTCGATCAGGTAGTAGAGGCGGAAAAGGCCTTTGCGAGCTTTCAAGCCGCTTACCCTCAATCCGCAGCTCTCGCAAATATCGGCCTGGCCCAGCTCGCCATCGCCAAAAAGAATTTTCCTGACGCAAAAACCAGACTTACTCCGATTATCGAAGAGGCATCCAAAGTCGCCCGGGCAGATGGAGTAAAAGGCACCTCTTATGGGCAGGCTTACTTTCTCATGGGGCAGATCGAGGAAAATGAGGGAAATAAGCCCGAAGCCCTCCGGGATTATCTCACTACAGTGACCATTTTTAATCAGGATCCCGTCACAGTAAAAAAGGCCTCCGAAAAAGCAAATAAGCTCAAAGAGCAAAAATCTGTAACTGTTCCGTAGCCTAAATCAAAAAATTTCGTTATATTATTAACCATCAAGAACATGAAGCTTCGTAAATACTTCCCCATTTTTGTCACTATCCTCCTCTGTCTCATTGCTTTTCATACGGGTTTTGCCCAGGAAGCAGCCGGACCCGCTGCGCCAGCCGCTCCAGACAAGCATGAAAACTTTATCCAGACTGTAATAAGCGGCGGCCCGCTTATTGTTCTGATCTGGCTATGTATCATTGGCACTTCGGTCACCATGGTGACTTACATCATCCAGCTATTCCTCAATGTGCGAGATGAAAGTCTCGCTCCCAAGGCACTCGTTGATGCGCTCGATAATACGCTCAAGGCCGGAAACTATCAGGAAGCGTGGGAAATCTGCCGCCAGAATAAAGCCTACATCGCAGCCGTTCTACAGGGTGCTCTCGAACGCCTCGGTCGTGGAAAAGATGCCACGGAAAACGCGCTTCTAGAACATGGAGTTCGCGAGTCTCAGGTACTGAAAACGAAAAACAGTTATCTTTCCGTTATCGGAGTTATTGCTCCCATGATCGGACTGCTGGGAACAGTTATCGGAATGATGGGAGCTTTTGCGGTGCTGGGAACTTCCGGTGTATCCGATCCTCGCAAGCTGGCTCTCAAGATCGGTGAAGTACTCATGGCGACGGCGAGCGGTCTCTTTATCGCTATTCCCGCCTTCGTTTTTTATTACTACTTCCGAAATCGCACCGCTACCGTCCTTGTCAACGCGGATGACAAACTGAATCGCCTCCTTGAAGACATTCCTTTCGATGAACTTGAAGGCATGCGTATCGGAGAAAATTTTCAGCCTGCAACCGGTATGCCTAAAGGCCATCATACCACCGCCGCTGACATGCAGTCCCGCAAGGTCTCCATGGCCCTGACGACAAACTGCCCAGTTTGTAACGGCGCCATCACCCCCGGCCAAAACCCCTGCCCCCATTGCAGCGCGACTCTCGAGTGGCAGTAATCGCTTAACTCGGATTTACCGATGTCAGGTCACGGTTCCAGCGGCAGTAAAAAACATAAGATTCGTCGCGCGGCGACGGAAACGGATCCGGAATTTCAGATCGCTCCGATGATCGATATTCTTCTCGTGCTGCTGGTGTTCTTCATGTCCATCAGCTCCACGGAGTTGCTGCAATCCAACCACAGCGTCAATCTCCCGGTGGCAAAAGACGCAAAAGTCCCCGGTCAGCACCCCGGCCAGGTCATTATTAATGTAATGTACTCGATGGCGAGTAATACGACTTCCATAGAGGTCAATGACAAAACCGTTTCCATGACCGATCTCGTGGGATCACTTAGTGCTCATGCTCAAAAAAATCCGCTTGTGCGTGTGGTTATTCGCGCGGATCGTGATGTGAGATACGAATTTATGCGCACGCTGCTGGAAGCGGTCGGCAAGTCAGGAATTGCCAATGTCACTTTTTCCGTAGCCGATAAGGCAGTCCCGAAATCTTAACCCAAAAACGAAAGACCCAGAATTATGGCAGGTGGTGGTGCTTCAGAAGATGGTGATATTGGTTTCCAAATCGCGCCCATGGTCGATGTGGTATTTGTTCTGCTCTTGTTTTTCATGGCTTCCGCAGGTTCTCAGATCGTGGAGCATGAATTAAACATCAGCCTTCCCAGCGGCAGAGGGGCTGCGGATCCCAATGCTGTCCCTAATACTCCCATTATCATTTCTATCGACGGTAAAGGGGCAGTTTCTGCAAACGAACAAAATTTCGATAATCCGGGAGATAAAACGCTGCCCGGGTTACGCACTTACCTCAAAGGCATCATGGATAGATACGGCGGCAAGGATCCTGTCATCATCCGCCCCACTCCCGACGCACGTCAGGATCGCATCATCGATGTCTTGAATGCCGCTGCGGCTTCAGGCGTCACTAAGCTGACTTTCGGTTAATCTGCGTCACAGCAATTTCTCCGTGACGGGAAAGACTGCCTGAGGCAAGCTACTCCTAACAAGGAAGGCATACCCCCTTATGGCATCTGGAGTAAATTCTGACGACGGTGATATCGGTTTCCAAATCGCACCTATGGTCGATGTGGTTTTCGTTCTTCTTCTCTTTTTCATGGCCTCCGCTGGCTCTCAAGTTGTGGAGCGTGAATTAAATGTTAGCCCTCCCAGTGGTCAGCCCGATCTCAATAATGTAGTTATAATTCCAATTGTTATTTCAATTAATGAAAAAGGCGCCGTGGCGGTGAATGACAGCTTTTACGATAATACTAAAAGTAAAGACATGCCTGAATTGCGTAACTATCTGAAGGGAATCATGAATAAATTCGATCATAGAGATCCCGTCATTATTCGCCCGTCTCCCGATACCCGACAGGAACGTATTATCGACGTCCTGAATGCTGCCGCAGCCTCAGGCGTCACTAAGCTGGCATTCGGTTAATCGTTCGCTTGTTTGCGGATATATCGCCGCACTTCGAATTCCGGGTGCGTTAATACAACTTCCGAAAGATCGAAGTTGTCTTCAAAGGGTGGGAAAAAAGCATCTCCTTCCACCTCGCGAAAAACCACCGAGAGTAATACCTCGTCGCACTGGTTGATGAACTGTCGGTAAATTTCCGCGCCACCAATAAGGAAAATCTGCGTGGCTTCCGGCGGTTTTTCTAATTGAGCGAGATCGGTAATAACCTCCACACCCGCAATCGGATTAGCGGATCGCGATAACACAATATTCCTACGATTTGGCAAAGGCTTTCCTAGTGATTCGTAGGTCTTGCGCCCCATGACAATCCAATGTCCCAGTGTCGTCTTCTTAAACCACCGGAAATCCTCGGAAATATGCCAGGGAATGCCGCCATCTTTCCCAATCACTCGGTTTGTCGCCATCGCCGCAATGGCTTTCATACAGCGATCGGAGCTTTAATTGCCGGGTGCGGATCGTATTCGCTCAACTCAAAATCCTCGAAACGAAAATCGTGAATACTTTTTACTGCGGCATTCAGGCGCATCTGCGGCAGAGGTCGAAAATCACGACTTAGCTGCTCCTTCACCTGATCCATGTGATTCAAATAAAGATGCAGATCTCCAAAAGTGTGAATGAACTCACCGGGTTTCAGTCCGCAGACCTGAGCCACCATCATCGTGAGCAAGGCATAGGATGCGATATTAAATGGCACTCCAAGAAATAGATCCGCACTCCGCTGGTAAAGCTGACAGCTCAATTCCCCCTCACATACATAGAACTGAAACAGCGCATGGCAGGGAGCAAGCGCCATCTGGTCAAGTTCGCCGGGATTCCATGCCGATACAATCAATCTGCGGCTGTCTGGATTTTTTTTGATTTGTTCGATCACGGCGTCGATCTGATTAAGCGATTTTCCGCCGGGCCCTTTCCAGTCGCACCATTGGGCTCCGTAAATACGACCGAGATCACCCTTTTCATTCGCCCATTCATCCCAGATCGTCACCTTGTTTTCATTCAAATAGGCGATATTGGTATCTCCACGTAAAAACCACAGGAGCTCATGAATAATCGAGCGCAGATGAAGCTTCTTCGTCGTAAGTAGTGGAAACGAATGCCGCAGGTCAAACCGTGCCTGGGCACCGAATACAGACAATGTCCCCGTTCCGGTACGGTCTTCTTTTTTCCGCCCCTTCTCCAATACCAACTTTAAGAGATCATGATATTCCTTCATCGACTTACGGCCACTATTACCATGGAGAAAACTAATCAAGGTTTGCCTCGATTACCAAGTTTTACCGAATTTTTTTCTAAATCCTTTTTCACCTTCAGTCGCTGCTTGAAATGTCCGCTTAAAGCCGCACATTCTTGCATATGCTGAAAGTGCGAATCCTAGGAAGTGGCAGTGCGGGGAATTCCGCCCTCGTGACGAGTGGTCAGACCTCCCTGCTGGTCGATGCCGGTCTCAGCGCCAAACAGCTCACAGCCCGTCTTCAGGAGTGTGGAATGACGCCCTCAGACCTCTCTGGAGTTCTTCTCACCCATGAGCATGGCGACCATTGCAGCGCCCTGCCTGTCTTGCTCCGTAAAAACCGTCTTCCTGTCTATTGCAACGCCCATACCACTCACTATCTGCGTACAAACCTTCTCGCCGATCACTCTGAGTGGCAGACTTTTTCGAATGGATCGGATTTCATGATCGGAGACTTCACCATTCGAGCTTTCTCTGTTCCTCATGATGCCACTGACCCCGTGGGTTTTTCGATTTCAAATGCCGATGGCTCTTTTGGCGTTCTTACCGATCTCGGCCATGCAACTCAGCTAGTCATTGAAAGCTTGAAACGCGTCAATCTCCTCCTCATTGAAGCGAATTACGATGAGAAGCTGCTTGAGAACGATACGCGCCGCCCCTGGGCGGTGAAACAACGTATCCAATCCCGCCATGGGCATCTTTCGAACAAGGCCGCCGCAGAAGTCGCATCCCAAATCGCCGCTGACACACTCCGCCATGTCGTTCTCGGTCACCTCAGCAGGGATTGCAACAGCCCGGAACTCGCCATCCGCCACGTTTCCGAAATATTAGGTAAGGCAGGGCGCGGAGAAATCACTGTTGCCTGCGCCCATCAGGAAACCGTCAGTGCGGAAATTATCATTTCCGTTAACGCAGTCTTGACTGCGTAATAATTACGTATACCCAGTCGATGGCGATCAGAATTACTACCACGAGTCGCATTAAAAGAATCTCCCTCGCATTCATATTTATAATACGAATTCGGGGCAGACGAAAAACGAGGGTAATCACCGCATATATGGCCCCCATGATGATTGCTGCGATTGTTAAAACACAAAGCGGATTCCAGCGTATTGCCATGAGCCAGTTTCGTTGAAGCAATGCCTGCAGCGAATGCGTACTGCCACAAGTCAAACAGGGTATCCCTGTCACCGTGCGAAAGGCACAGTGAGGCATCAAAAACGGCAAGTGCATCCCGATAAAAAGTACCATCGCTCCTCCGAGCACTGCCGCCAGAAAAATTAATTCGACGTCATTCTCATCAGGGGCTGGCCTGCGAAGCACAATTTTCAATGGGGCATTAAAGTCGAGACCAACGGCAGAAAAAGAAGCATGAAAATTATTCCCGCAAAAATCACGGGCACTACTACTGCAAAGACAGCCCTCCACGAATCCGTTCCGTGCGTAACCCTAAGAGCGATGCACAAAAGGATAAACGCCCCGATAAAATAAATATACATCCCGCACAAGGGAATGAATTGCAGAACGCAAGCAGCACCATTCACATAGCAATATATCCGGAATGTTGTCTTTAAAGACTCCCTTGCCCCACCGGAAATCATAAGAAATAAATGAATCACTGCCGCTCCGATAAATGCGGTCGCTGTAATTGTCAAAGGAGAGAGCAGCATATTAGTCAGCATCATATGAATAATAGAGCCTTTATCCGGATAAATCTTTCTTAAGATCACCTGTGATTCTCCACTCCCTGCGAGAATGGACATCTGTGCGACCGTTATACAAACTACCGCAAAAATATAGGATGGGATGCCAACCAGTAATAAGAACGATAGTGGCCCCCAATACCCTCCATCGCGCTTCATGTGCGCGAAGGTAGCCGAAGGATTGGCAAAAATTTGTTTAATGGTTTCAGCGAGCGCAGAAAATACCCCGATCTCACTTCTTCTCTCCCATGCGGGCTCGATCAACATCTCATCCGAAATGACTTTGACCTCAGTCTCCTCCGGCAAAGGCGGAAGCTCTGCCTCTTCCTCCGCAAGCGGAAGATCCGTCAGACTGGAGAGCGGTTGCCAGCTTTCCATTCCGTCCCGCCATGCCAGATCCGTGGGAAGAAATTTTCCACTCTTTAAACCCTCGGACACCGCTTCCGGCGTGAATTGACCGAGAGACTGACGGCTTCTGTTAAGAAATATTTTACTCATGGCGTGAATCAGGAAAAGACCTTCGGTTTAGCTTTGCTCAACCAGGCTCACGCTCTGTGATCTCTCCTGCCCGGCCAGGGCATTCGAAAAAAATGATCCCCGGCTAAGGCCCCATTTGATCATTCGGTCAGCATCGTCAAAAATATACCGTGATTTACTGCCAAGCTGCACGAGGATGACATCCCGTCCGCCATAGTTGGCACTCGCTATCAGGCACTTTCCGCTGGCATCAGTAAAACCGGTCTTCATCCCGTTAAACATCGTCGAGTGCGACAGCAGCTTATTCGTCGAGGAAAAGGTCGTTGCGCGTTTACTGCTGTATACGAACGTAAAGGAGGGCATCGCCATGATCTGGCGCAATAGCGAATTATGATAAGCGTGAAACGCGATACGAGCCATGTCCCGTGCCGTGGAGTGCTGCACCGCTGGCAATCCATTAGGGTTCACAAAATGCGAATTAGTCGCTCCGTATGCTGAAGCATAGCGATTCATCTCGTCAGCAAAGACAGAAATGCTACCGGAATGCGAACGTGCCAACGCATGGGCCGCGTCATTACAGCTATGCACCAGCATGGCGGTCAGCAATTGACGCCGGCTATAGGTACTGCCCGGCTTCATAAAAAGTTTCGTCGGCTCGACCGATGTATCGTCGCGATCGATCACCACGGCTTGCTCCATGGAATCCCGCGAAACGATAAGCGCCGTAAGCAGCTTCTGTGTGCTCGCCACAGGCCTCGGAGCATCCGCATTTTTCTGATAGATCGTCTGCCCGGTATTCGCATCGATCATGATTGCCGATTGCGCCCTGATGACAGGCGCCTGTGCAGGCCAGAGAGTAGGATCTCCCGTCGGTGGAGTTGCCACATGGGATACTGGCTGCGCATTTCGCACCTCAGGTTGAGGCGTGGAAGCTGGTTGCGTAGCGCAACCATTGAGAAATAATGCCGCAGTAAGGAAAAGTGCCAGTGAATGAAACGTCTTCAAATCTTTCATAATCAGTCGCCAAGTTTAATAGGAAATCGGAATCATAAAAGCAAAAGAACACTGATCACTGCAAATGGAGGCAGCGCTTTTACCCGCAAATCACCAGTTGGATTGATTCCGGCAACGACGACGCTACCTCTGTCAGCACATTTCCGCGAAGCAAATTGGAGAGTGCATCGCGGTGTGACGCGCCCAGAATGAGAAAATCCGCGCCAATGGTTGCTGCCGTATCCACGATGATGGTAGCCGCATTCGTGGAAGTCGCGTAAAGAGGGATCACAGATATCCCTCTCTCCTGACCAATCTGAAGTGCTGTGGAGAGGATTGCGCTGGCAACAGGCTCATTTTTCCAATTCGTTTTTCCAAGTGGCTGCCCCCCCTGATAAAGCACAGCGATCTCGTGAACATAAAGCACATAGAGACAGGCATTGCGTAGATCCGCTTCATCAAACGCATACCGCAGTACCGGCGTAATCCCGCGCACGCAAACCATGATTTTTTGAGTTTCTGCCGTGGATTGTTTCAGCACGGCGATCATATCCGGGTTCACGATGCGCGCCACATCTCGGGATACCGTAAGTGTTTCAATACCCGAAACTTTCTGCGAATACGCGCGCAGCATCAATCCGATCACCAGCACGCACAACACGAAAAACAGCGCATCCGGCTTCGTCTTTGCAAGGGTAAGCTCCACCGCCACAAGAATGAAGAATGTCCCACCCATTAACAGGCGTTCATACCACTTAATACCCAGTTTAAAATTAAAGGTACAGGATCCGAGATTCACGCAAATCGCCCCTACAACACCGATCGCGTACAGTCCCGCCAGCGCCTCGAAATTCTTTGAAATCAAAAGCACAACCACTGGCAGACCTACCGAAATCGCAAGAGGCGCCCATGGCACTCCGTGCTTATTCAACGTGGTAAAGTTACCCGGCATTTCGCGGTCGCGGGCAGTGGTGAAAAGCAAACCAATCATCGCCGCGACTGCCGTATTGACAGCACTTAGAAGCAGCAATGCAAAAACCCAGCCTACAACCAGGCCGAAATATTTTCCTGCCATCAAACCAAAATTCGCCGTGGCATAATATTCGCCGAGAAATTTCAGCATATCCTCCTTATGCTCATGCATAACAGGGGATAGCGACTCCGGTAGCGATAGCATCGCCCAACCCAGCAATGCCGTGCCGATACTGACTTCGATAGCGACGGGAAGAATGGATTTGAAAGATGTTTTACCGACCTTTACATGACCAATCGTGGAGTCCTTGTCAGGCTTCATGATTCCTGTCAAGTTTGCCACAGCTTCCACACCACTGAGCGCAAGGATAACTCCCGAAAAAGCCACCCAGGTATGACCCCAACTATCTGTTAGAGGACGTAGATGTATGGTCGTCAGATACGGAATACTGAAAGCAATAATCAATACCACGACTATCACCGTAGGCACCGCAAGTAACACCGCGACACTTCCACTGTGCTTGGGGCCGTAGTAATTCAAAAGGCCCACCAAAATCACGACGCCTATCGTGGAGACCATAATATATTCCTTAGGGACACCCAGATAACTCAACGCCGCCCAACCGCTTAACGCGGCAGTCACCGTCATGTCAGCGATAAGGAGAAGAGCGCCCACCACTGCCAAAGTCCTGCCCTGAGCGCGGGCTGCTGAATAAACGCCTCCGCCATCCGGAAAATAGCGGCATACCACCATGTAGTTCACACCGACCAACAAGGTAAGTGCGCAAACCGCAAGAATGATCGGCAACGAGGAGAATCCCGCGGCCATAAATGCCAACCCCACTACATAAGCCTTGCTCGTTCCCCAGTCTCCATAGAGCAGGGCAGCGGCGCGTTTCCAATCGAGGGTTCTCGGTCTTTGTATGTCTAAACTTTCCAAGGCGCGATACGGTTACCGCCTCTCGGCGTGTTTGCCCAGCATCTTTTTGAAAGATACTGGAACCGGAAAGCCTTGCAGCAACCCTCCCAAGCTGCAAGTTTTGCTTTTAATCCCATGGCTCCAAAAACGATTTTACTCTGGTTTTTGCTCCTTTTTTTTGCCGGTATTGCCATTGGCCTGTCGTTTCATTTTGACACTCCGGTCCGGGAATCCATGGCTCAGCTTCAGGGAAAAGGAAAAGTGGCGAAAAAGGCTCCCCTCTCCCGTTTTATGAACTTTGCCAGTAAATATGGCGACTGGCCGGAGTTAATGGCCGTTGGCGCCGTGGGTTTCCTCATCACATGGAAGCTGAAAAAACGCGAATGGATGAAAATCATCGCCGCTGCCATGATTGCTTCCACCCTTGCAGGCATTATCGCAAATACCTCACGCCTTACCACGGGCCGCCCTCGTCCCCGCGAAACCGCCACTCTCGGCACTCAATGGTATGGGCCGTATCATGACGGTAAACTTCTTATAGGAAACCCGAGTTATAACTCTTTTCCCTCTGGCCACACCGCGACTGCCATCGCATTTGCCGCAGTCTTTCTTTTCGCACGCCCCTTGTTCGGCATTTTTCTCATGATCCCCGCCCTGCTAATCGCTTCTTCGCGAATGTTTCTGGGGGCTCACCATTTGTCGGACGTTATCACTTCCACAGTCCTCGCCCTCTTCATCGCATGGTTCGTCTGGCAGTTTATCCAGAAAAGAAAACCGCTCATCGGTGAAGATTCGTTAATATAAGAATCAGTAATTTCTATTGGGGATTCTTTTAGCGACAGGATTAAAACGCCCCGAAAGAACCATTACTAAATACAATATCCCTCCCAGAAGCGGGGAAAAAATGATAAAGAATCCCCAAGCAAATCTGTCGGATCCCTGTATAGCACGGTTAGTCAGCATGTGAGCCAACGCTACAATCCACAATAACGTCGTTACAACCGCCAGGATCACAAGACCAATGTCTATCGAGGGAGATTCACCGGTATTCAATGCAGATTTCGGAAGAACAATACCCACAGGCTTTGCTGGATAGGTATGCTTCGTTAGATAAGTGTGATCAGCGGGGCGGTCTTGCATTCCTGGCACACAAAAATAAATAATCACCAGTGGGCTAAATATTAAAATAGCTCCTACGGTAATCCTCAGCACGCCTTTCATGGGATAAACTATCACTTCCAATGGTATTGAAGTAAATGTCAGAAGGATTTTATCTCGCTAGCCTTCACTCTTGCGCTAAAATTTTGAAACAATGGCTACTGCCCCCTTTCACCATTCAAAGACTCTTTACGCCGCACTCGCCATTCCTGCGGGCACTTTTCTTCTGGGCTTCATTTTCTGGCATTTTGGAAATACCGATCCCATGTGGTCCGTCACTTCCTTTATACTGGTCTATGATCCCGATATGCGTGTCGCGTTCAGTATGGGCTTCGGCCGATTATTGCATACGCTTCTTGGTGTCCTTATAGCAATTATCGCTATCGCTCTTTTCGGGGGGCTTCACAGATGGCTACTTCCTGTCACCCTTTCTTTCACTGCCCTCATCTGTGGGCTCTTTCTTCACTTCCGGGGTTCATGGCGCGTCGTACTTGTGACGGTAACTCTGATTATTGGCTCGACCCTCCTTGATCCCACCGCAGGGCTGCATATTGCATTAATGCGGGCTGTGGAAGTATCCACTGGCAGCATACTTGCGATTATTTTCTCTCGAATTGTCGCACAAACCCGTCCTGACACCGACAATATCGAAAAACCTTATGCCGACCCTCAAAGCAAATAACGTAGAACTTTATTACGAGCTGGAAGGCAGTGGGAAACCGCTTATCCTCATCCCTGGCTATGCATGCTATGGAAACATCTGGTCTCTTATTCGCAGGGAACTCGTAGGACATTTCAAACTTCTCGTCATCGATAACCGCGACTCCGGTCGCAGTGAAAGCTCTGAAACCGCTTATACGATCGATGATATGGCAGAAGATGTTGCCAGTTTGATTCAAACACTTGGACTGGAGAAGGCACACATCCTCGGTCATTCCATGGGTGGAGCGATTGCACAGACGCTCGCCGCCCGCCATCCGGCCCTCGTCGATAAACTTATCCTGAGCAATACCATTGTCCAGTTCAGCGCCGTTTCCTCCTCCATCTTCCGCTGGCACCTTAGCCTCCGTGAAAAAGGACTACCCCCTGAACTCGTCGCTCGCGGCATCGTGCCGTGGATTTTCTCCAACGAATTCCTTTCACATCCTAACCTTATGGAAAGTCTCATCGCCTTGAGTATCGCGGATCCCTACCCACAATCCCTCGCTTCTCAGTCCCGCCAGTTTGATGCGCTCACCACTTTCAATGCACGTTCATTGCTCAAGAACATTGCAGCCCCTACACTCGTTATCGCCGGGGAGGAAGATATTTGCTCTCCACCCGTAGACTCCATCGAACTCGCCAGAGAAATTCTCAATGCACAACTCGTCACGATTCCTAAAATGGCGCACTCTCCCGTGATCGAGTGCCCTGAGGAATTCACCCGTATCGTTTTGAGTTTTCTCCAGACTCGTTAGATACCGATGAAAATCATCGTGTATTCGAGATGAGCAAGGGATTTTCGAGCTGAAGTTATGAGTTTATTTTGTGATATAAATACTTCAATGACATGATATCATTTCATTTCTAAAATCGTTGTTATGTTCATCTTTGCAGGGAGATCTAAAAATCGGGCAGGTCATCACTTTACGCGTAAAGCGCATTTTCCCTACTGGTCTTTTGGAGCTACGTTTAAAGGAAAGATACAGATGACATGCTTGAATGAATCTTTCTCCATTGAGTCAGCGCATTTGATGTTACTTGAGCCCAATACTCCCTATCAGATTGAAATCCTCTCCCCCAGTTCGGAAATTTACACCTATTTTATTCCCGATACTAAAATCGAACGCTTTCTAAACTGGCCCCGCCCCTACCCCGGAGTTCGTATCCTTAAACTCGCCGCCAAGACGAAATCATCACTACAAATCACCGAGGCGCTTGAGGAAATGTTTCACCATTCAAACGGGGTTCACCCTGATCGCCTGACATTCGCCGAAAATTCCCTGGAGCGAGCCCTCCTACTCGCACATCTCATCAATCCCAATCAGCAACAGGCACGTCTGGACGCGCGAATTGTGCAAGTCATGAACTTCATTGAGAGCGATATTTCTACTCCTATAACGCTGAAGCAGCTTGCGGGCAAAGCGCACCTTTCCCCCTCGCGCTTTACCTATCTCTTCAATGCACAAACGGGTAAAACCCCGATGGAGTATGTCGAGGAAAGACGCTTGACCGAAGCTCAGAAAATTCTCGTCGCCACCAATAAAACCATTGGTGAAATTTCTGAAATTTGTGGATTTCAAAACCAGTTTCATTTCAGTACGCGTTTCAGGAAATATACCGGAAAATCACCCGGTCACTTCCGGCATAATCCCTCGGAGTAATTCCTCAGAACAGGAATTTTAGAAATACATTCAGTTGTTCCGTGAATTCACTTTTCATGGATGGGTGGTAGCGTGGCAGACATGAGTGCAACCTCTGCTTCCACTGTTCAAGTCACCGAAGAACAACTGTCGAAATACCGGGAGGATGGTTTTTTCATCACGGATCCCCTCTTCTCTCTCGAAACACTCGATAACGTGCAGTCCGAGTTTCAACGTCTTTGGGAGGAGGATATCGCCACTGCGGAACGGCAGGGAGACCCAAAGCTTATTGAGCATGCACGCTTACGCGCATTTTCTTCTCAATTGGAAAAACGCAGTGAAATATGCGGCGCCTTTTTGCATCACCCGCAATTGATCGCACTCGCCTCCCAGATTGTCGGTGATGACATTGATATGACCTGGAATCAGTTCATTGCCAAACCTCCCTCGAAAGGCAAAGCATTTGCATGGCACCAGGACGCCTATTACGCACTTAATGGTACCCACGCAAAAAATGTGAATCGTGAAAAGATGCTCGATCCTCATTTAGGGGTTACCTTCTGGATCGCTATTACACGCACCACGGTGGAGAACGGAACCATGTGGGTTGTTCCCGGATGTCATAAACAGGGATTACTCCCCCATATTTACAGTGATGAGTCACTCGAGTGGCAGTGTCAGTTCGACAGTTCAAAAAAAATCCCAGCCGAACTGAAACGCGGCCAGGTTCTCGTCTTTACAAGCCTCGTGCCTCATCACAGCGGCGATAATATTTCCAATGAAGTCCGCATGGCCTATCAGATCGGCTACGGCGTTCCCGGAGTGACGGAAAGTAACTATGGTATCCCCGTCCTCCGTAATGGAGTGCCCGTTTAATCGATTTCAGCCTTTGTGAAAAAATATTTACTGATTCTATGCGCTGCCTTCATTGCGACGGGCAGCTTGCAATTGCACTCTAAGGAGCTCAAGCCGAAGCAGGTGGACTTTGTGGCGTTTCAACCCGCTGCGGACTTTCAACTGCCGTCGATTACCCTGCAATACGATCCCTCCACAAAAGCAGGAGCAAATTGGGAGGATCTCAAAAATCCAAAATGGAGTGATACAGGTGAAGCCATCATGCTTGTACGCGCTACCATTTATCTGAAAGACGGTCTAAAGCGCATGACGGGGAAGGATTTCCCGGTGGTAAGCAGTAATGATCTTTCCAAAGGAATCGTCCTGACTCTACTGAAAAATGCATCGGAAGATATTCGCAAAGATCCCGAAGTCCA
>JBDTJR010000146.1:0-6271 GCA_039935735.1 Chthoniobacterales bacterium
TGCACGCCAGCCAGGCCGAACTGGTGGAAAGCCAACGTATCACCCATCTCGGTTCCTGGGGTTGGAATATCCAAACCAATGAAATCACCTGGTCCGATGAACAGTTTCGACTTAACGGATTCGAGCCCGGAAGCGTCCAACCCACTTATGATCTTTTCCTGGATATCGTGCATTCAGAGGATCGTGCCGCCGTACAACTGGCGCTTGAGGCATCCGTAAAAACCGGAGAGCCTTATAATATTACGATGCGAGTAGTCCATCCCGATGGCAATCAGCGCTATTTACTGGTACGCGGCGAAATTATTCATGACGAAACGGGAGCACCTCTGCGCATGCTCGGCTCTTCTCTCGATATTACAGAACGCAAGGATTATGAATCCGCACTCCAGATCAGCGATGAGCAGTTTTCCAGCGCCTTTGAAAATGCAGCTATCGGAATGTCACTTGTAAGTCTTGACGGGCATTGGATAAAAGCCAACCGCGCCCTATGTGAATTGCTCGGTTACTCGCAGGAAGAGCTTTCGGAGATGACTTTTCAGGAAATCACGCACCCCGATGATTTGAAAGACGACTTGAAGTATGTCCACCACGTGTTGACGGGAGAAGTTTCCTCCTACCACATGGAAAAACGCTATATCACCAAAGCTCAGGAAATAGTCTGGGTCATGCTAAGTGTCTCCCTCGTCCGTGATACCTATGGACAGCCATGGCACTTTATTTCGCAAATTCAGGATATCACCAGACGTAAGGAAACCGAAGCAGCCCTGAGCCTTACCGCAGAGCGCATGCGCCTTGCCGCTCGTGCCGGAAATGTGGGTTTGTGGGAATATGATCTTACTGATGGAAGCCTGCTCTGGGATGAACAGATGTATATCCTGTATGGCGTCGATCCAGAAACCGCAGCAGTAGGTGTAGAACGCTGGGCGGGGAGCGTCCACCCCGATGACCGGATGTTAGCAGAGTTGAAGCTGGCGGAATCCCTGACAGAGGAAACAAAACCCTTCGATGCGGAATTCCGAATCATACGCGCCAACGATAAAAGCGTACGCTATCTGCGAGGCATTGGCACCGTAATCCGTGACCAGAATGGAAACCCTCAGCGAATGATCGGCACAAACTGGGACATGACCGACGAGCGCCAACACCAGGAAGAGCTTGCGAGAGCCCTCGAACATGAAAGAGAACTCGCACGGCAGGCCCAGGCCGGTGAACTCGCCAAGAGCGAATTCCTCGCCGTCATGAGTCATGAAATCCGCACTCCAATGAATGGAATTCTTGGCTTCGCCGAGCTGCTGGCACGCTCTCCTTCTCTGACTGGAGAAAACAAAGAATATGCAGATACCATCATGCACAGTGGTGAGGCGCTACTGCGAATTCTTGACGATATCCTGGATTTCAGCCGTCTGGAAGCTGGCCGACTCTCCATTGAAAAAGTAATCTTTTCTCCCGCTCAGATCGTGGAAGATGTGCACGCGCTCCTGGTTCAGAGCGCGAAGGAGAAGGGCTTGAAAATGATTCTTTCCGTAGACCCAAACGTGCCGGAAATTCTGGAAGGGGATGCGGGTCGTCTGCGCCAGGTGCTTCTCAATCTCTCAGGAAATGCCATTAAATTTACCGAACGCGGCTCCGTCACCCTGCGCCTTGCTCCGTCGCTGGATTCTCCGGAATATGCAGAGCAGGGAATAGCCTCTCTGGATTTCGCGGTGATCGATACCGGGCCGGGTATTTCGGAAGAAAAATGCAGTACTATTTTCGAGCCTTTTATCCAGGCGGACTCCGGCATCTCTCGTCGCTATGGCGGCTCCGGTCTCGGTCTTGCGATTTCGCATCGTCTTGTCGAACTCATGGACGGCGAATTTTCCGTAAAAAGTAAAGTTGGAAGAGGCTCGGAATTTCGCATCACGGTTCCCTTTAACCTGCCAACACTGGACATCGAACCTGAAAAACCCGTAATAGAAAAACCGCTTGATGAATCATTTTCAGTTCTTCACCCATTGCGGATTCTTGTGGTGGAGGACGACAAAATAAATCTTCGTCTTATTCTCACGTTCCTAAAAAAACTGGGCTATAAGCCACTTTCCGCGCTCAATGGCGTGGAAGCCGTGAAAACTTTTCGAGAGATGAAGCCGAACTGCATTCTAATGGATATCCAGATGCCGGAAATGGACGGAATCGCCGCTACCCGATCCATACGCCATTTGGAAAAAGAGGGAGAAGGGGGTGCTCCCGCATTCATCACCGCGCTTACGGCAGGCACCATGGCGAGCGATCGACATCGATGCTCCGACGCTGGCATGAATTCCTTTTTGACCAAACCAATCAAGCATTCCTTGCTTGCACAAATGCTCAGCCATGCAAGTCATTTGCTTGAAAATGGAATAGAACGCAAAGACTCCTGATGCCTGCGCATGTTTCGCCGCATTGGATTCCGATTTTTCAGATAGCAGCTGGCATACTGCTGGTTTTTCTAGGAAGAAAACTTTTCTGGTTGTTTGTTGGTACCATTGGCTTTCTTGCCGGACTTCAGCTTGGCTCCCATTTCGGTCATGGTTATCCTGAGATTGCGATTCTTACCGTGGCTCTGGTGATTGGTATTTTGGGCGCGGTGCTTGCCATCCTCGCCGAACGAGTGGCGGTTGCGATTGCCGGAGCAATTGCTGGAGGAATGATCGGGTTGCATATTGCTGTTCTCGCAAATCTCACATCTCAGGCCGTACAATGGGTCGCTTTTGCGGTGGGTGCGGTATTTGCGGCCATCGTAGTGTCGCTTCTTTTTGACTGGGCTTTAATCGTAATTTCATCACTCACGGGTGCCGTGATGATTGCTGAGAAATTACAGGTAACGCATCAGATCCGGACGTTTGCCGTTGTGGCATTTTGTTTTATTGGTATTTTTTCGCAGGCGCGCCTACTGCGTCCCGCCGTCCGCAAAGAATCCCGTTAGGTGTTTGCATCTGTCGCGGATGCGACATAAATTCCGCCACCAAGCTGTCCGGCACGCACCGTCTGCAGAAGTTGCGCGTAAATATTCCGCGCATAATCAATGATTTCCGACGACGCAATTTCCGTCAGCAACGCCCGCCTCGCATCAAAACGCGCAACCAGTACGGCATACCATCTCTCATATTCCGCATCCAGATTTTGCATTTTTCCGAGATGCCATCCCGCATCAGCCATTTTATCCGCAAGTGACGATTCTTCTAACGGATGCCAGTGCGCCACCTCTGGAAGACGGGTAAACGGCGAGTCGTAAAAACCACCACGATCCACATAGTCAAAAATCACCAACTTCGCGGAGTCCTCCGCCAATGCGCGCAGTGCTTGCAGAGACTTGGCGAGATCAGGAAACGCATAAACCGCATTCATGGAATAAATAAGATTAAATTTTTCATGAATGACCGATGGAGACTCTACAACACCACAGGTATAAAACGGAATGGTGGAAAATACCTTTCTGGATTCCTCCAGAGTAACGGCATCAATATCGAAAGCGCTCACATCAGCCCACCCCTGTCGCATGATAAAATCCGCCGTACCGCCGCGTCCGCACCCCGCATCCAACCATCGACGGCGAGACTTCTCCACTAATGACTCAAGCGTCATGCGAATCGCCTCCTCCTCACCAGGATGTGCGTAATCGCTCTCACGCACCATGGCGAGAATCCGCTTCCCAAGCGGAGAATTCATTTGAAAAGTAGAAAGACCCAAAGACATGCGCTTTTCTCTTTTATGCAAAGGTAAGAACGCAAAAGCAAGTTGTACAAAAAAGCGCCCGGTAGATCAATCCACCGGGCGTTCTTTTAATTTCTGCCGCTATAGCGCGGAGGACTGCTTAGTGTCCGTCGCGGGAACCGGCATTGTCCGGGATGATTTCATCCACACCCCAGATGTCGGTGAAACGGGGTTCATCACGAAGCACTTGCTCGCGTCCGTTAACCACTGCTACCGCGTCTTCTGTGAAATACTGGACCGCGTAGGCAACGCGATGAGCATCCGTATTATTCGGACCGGAACCATGAACGGTGTAGCGGGTGAATGCCACGACATCGCCGGGCTCCATCTCGATCACTTCACTGTTCTCGGGTTCGTTTTTCACTTTCACGTGGGTATCGCCTTCGCCGACGTTTTCAGAACCGATTTCACCGCCTTTATGAGAGCGGGGAACGATGCGCAGCGCACCATTTTCTGTACGCATGGGAACGAGTGCGAGCCAGAGATTAATCCCCGTGCCCTTCTTGAATTTCGTGTAGTTTCCATCCTGGTGGAAATGGAACCTGCCGCCGCCGCCGCCGCTTTTCACCGCTGTGAAGGGCAGGTAAAGGTGCGCCTTGGCTTCCATGAGCGACTCCGCAACCTGGTGGAGAAGCTTGCTCTGGATGTAGGTCTCAAGCAGGGTGCCGTGCAAATATTGCGCGGTCTGACGAAGCTTCGTCGTCCCGATCCCGATGACATTCATGATATTCATGATGTCCGCATAAAGCTCTTTGGCAACTTCAGGGGAAACGAGTCCGCGAAAAAGGAAATATCCCTCTTCTTTGTATTTTTTAATCTCTTCAGCCGTTACGGGACGAACCGCACGCGAAAGGGTTTCATTTAATTTTTCGGCAAGTTGTGTGCTCATAACTTCAGCTACTTAACCATAGAGGTGGCTTTTCAACAATGGCTTGCCTTTCCAAGATTTTGTGTTTTTTATTCAGATGTGAGCAAGGGTAATGAACTCCGTTTCCTTCACTGGGGCTACCGCCCTCATTGCGATGTGGAGATGGAGAAGCATTTTGTCGGCTATCACAGCCTGCAACTCACAACGCGCGGACAGGTTTCTATAACTTATGACGATGTGGAGCATCATCTGGGTGGCACCTGCTTTTGGTTTCACTACCCCGGCCCTTATACGCGCCTGAAGCCAGGAGAGGCGAAATTCTGGGAGCATCGCCACGTCGCTTTCGCAGGCCCACTCTGCAAGGTATGGGAAGGCGCAGAGCTCCTCGCTCAGCCTCCCCTCTCCTGCCCCCCGGAACAACGCGCGGAATTCATCACCCGCTTCGACCAGATTTTCACCTGGCTGGATCAGGACGGCACGGCATCCCTCGCCAAGGCACGCGCTTTGCTCGAAGTGGTATTGTGGGAACTTTGGGAAATACGCCGGAATCCCACACGCCGCCACTCCGTCATGGATGCAGCGACCCAATTTGCCGCAGAGCACAAATTCCGGGTCGGCTCCTATGAAAAACTCGCATCGGATCTCGGCCTCTCGCTCAGCAGCCTGCGCCGCGAAGTACGCAAAACCACCGGGATGCCCATTCACCAGTTTACCCGCACCCTGAGGCTACGCGAAGCGCGACGATTGTTACGACATACCGACTCGACCCTCGCACAGATCGCCGATGCGCTGGGATTTACGGACGTTTATTATTTCAACCGCGAGTTTTCACGCCTAGCGGGCATCAGCCCGGGTGCGTATCGGCAATCGGCATTTTGATTTCTACTCGAAAAACAAAAAAAGGCGGACGGGAAAAATCCCATCCGCCCTTTTAAATGACTTAAGCCTGATTAAGCAGCCAATGCTTCGGCGGCCTTAGTGATTTCATCCACAGAGAGAGCGCCATCACCGAATACAATCGGGATATTGCCATGACCATGTTTTACCCCTGCTTCATCGACAACGGTTGCAGCGTCCATGTAACAAACGCTGAATGCACGGCGTGACTGGCTGCTGCGGTTGGTGTCGCTCGCATGCAAGAGGTAGTTGTGAAGGATCGCCACTTCGCCCGCTTCGAGTTCGAGATGGACGATGCGGTCCTCCGTGCAGATCGCTGCGGATTGCGCCTTGCTCAAAAATCCGGAGAGATGCGTGGGATTAATCAAACCGTGTGTATGGCTTTTGGGAATGATTTGAACGCAGCCGTTTTCCTTCGTTGCAGGATCGATCGCCGTCCAGACGGTGAGTTTCGGATCGCGATCAAGGAAGGTCCAGCGGTCCTGGTGCCAGGGAAGGAAGGTGCCTTTGTTTGCAGGCTTGTTCATAAACATGCCGCGGAAAATACCGATATTGGCGTCCGCACCATAGATATTGGCGCAGATATCTTCGAATACAGGATCCTGAAGATATTTAAGAAACACAGGATCGTATTCGAGAGATTCGATCTTGCGATAATCCAGCGTAGCTCCCTTGAAGCCTTTACTCTGCGGTCCTGCGTCCTCATAGGCGCCCGTGGTGCTATCAAGCTGCATGAGCATGCGATCATAATTTACGCGGGCCTTGCCCAACATA
>JBDTJR010000147.1:0-9552 GCA_039935735.1 Chthoniobacterales bacterium
ACGATAAACTCGACATCAAAATCGGACGCTTTGCGACGGGTGACGACTTTGCGAGTTCGCCTATTTACTGGCTCTACATGAACAATGGTATTGATGGCAATCCGCAGGCATTGCCCGTCAATACGGCGTTCTCCGCTTATCCATGGGCGGTATGGGCGGCACGTGTGAAAATACAGCCTACGGAGGATACCGTAGCGCAGTTCGGCGTTTATCAGGCATCGAATCGTATTTTCAATCGTTCCTATCAAGGAGTGGACTGGAGCATGCGCCCCAGCGACGGCGTATTGCTGATTTCCCAGGTGGGATGGCATCCCGAGCTTTTCAAGCGTCCCGTGAAACCGGATCCTGTCCCGGATGACTCCAAAGAAGTGGTGAGCAAGGCCGTCAAGGAACCTATCGTCGCTGGCTACCCCGGACATTACTGGATGGGATTTTATTTTACTCCATGGGCGCAGTCCACGTATGTCGCGGGCTCTCCTACTGCATTTAATGCTTATGGCTTTTACTGGCATGCTGATCAGATGGTTTATCGTCCAAACATGAACAGTGATGAAGGATTGACGCTGTGGTCGGCATTTGTCCTGTCTCCGCAACAAAACCTCGCGAAGCTTCCTTTCCAGGTGAACGGCGGTCTTGTTTATAAAGGGCTGATTCCTCAGCGGAAACAGGATCAAACGATTTTCGGCGCGATCTTTGGAGAATTCGGCACGGATTATGCGCAAACGGTATCGCCAACTGGAGCAGGCTATCCAAACTACGAGCTTGTTTTCGAATGGGGCTACCGGGTCAACTTTAACAAATTTCTCTATGTGCAGCCGGACATCCAGTATGTCATCCACCCGGGCGGAACGGGAAATATCCCCAATGCGCTGGTGCTGGGCAGCCAGATGGGTGTGACGTTTTAACTCACTTAAAATCAAAGAGTTGAAAATGCCGCATTAAATACGTTTTGAACGTCTTCTCTTGCGGTATTGTCTAAAGGTATATCTCTGTGAAATATCTTTTAGCTGCGTTGTCTTTTTTAGCACTCGTGCCATGTCAGGCATATGAGTGGCAGGTACAGCGTTATCAAGGCCGGGATTATGTTCCCGCGTCAAACGTAGCGGAGTTTTATGGCTTTCCCAAAGATACCGCAGTTTCAGGAGAAATGCTGCTTTATGAAAAAGAAGGGCAGAGCCTGAAGTTTATCCGCTCCAGCAGGGAAGCCAACATCAATGGAGTCAACCACTGGCTGAGTTTTCCTGTTGAGGAAATCGGAGGTCGCTGGTTTGTCTCACGAATGGACGTCAGCAAGACGATTGATCCCGCGCTATTTCCACAAAGCATCAAAGATTTTCATCCGGTCACTACCGTGGTGCTGGATGCCGGACATGGGGGACAGGACAAGGGAGCAGGGAGCAAGAGCGCGAATGAAAAGGATTTCACCCTTGATGTCGCACGACGGATAAGAAACCGCTTACAGCGTGCCGGCATGCACGTCGTGATGACGCGGAATCAGGATATCCTGATACCATTGGAATACCGTGCAAAAATTGCCAATGCACAGCCAAATGCCATCTTTGTAAGTATCCATTTCAATTCCGCGCCGAGCGCCGAAGCCAAAGGATTTGAAATTTATTGCGTGACTCCGCGCGGCTCGCCCTCGACGGAATATGAGCAACTCACCGTGCGGGATATGATCGCTGAAACGGGGAATCACAGTGAGATGCAAAGTTTCGCATTAGCAAATACCATTTATCATTCCATGGAAGGAAATCTCGTGATGACGGATCGTGGCGTGAAGCGTTCGCGTTTTGCGGTGCTTCGGCTTACAGACATTCCCGCCGTGCTGATCGAAGGAGGCTTTTTGAGTAATCCGAACGATATTCGCAATGTGGCCTCCAAAGACTGGCGCGAAAAATACGCTGATGCGATTGCCACGGGTATTATCGCCTTCAAAAATCTTTCTGAAAAAGGAATCCCGCCAAAAACCGCGATACAATATCGGCAAACTGCAGCAACACCCCAGATCGCAATCGATCTCAAGGACGTGCCGGTTAAAACTAATTAACCGCGATCAAAGGATTTCGCGGATATCCTGAATCACCAGCTCAACGGAGATATCTCCCATCTCGCCACCGGGTGTATCCCATGCGAATTTCCCGTCCCGTACGCTGGGATGTGCGATACGGCATGCAGTATGGCGCGGCATCCATACAAAGGGATTCATGGGGCCGTAGAGCGCGACTACGGGCGTATTCAGCGCCTCTGCCAGATGCACGGGTGCGGAATCCACGCTACACAGAAGCTTCGCCTGCTGAATCACCGCAGCGGTGCCAAGAAGACTTAGCTTTCCCACCAGGCTTACGCAGGAGTTTCCTGTGGCGGCTAAAATATCTTTAATCCCGGCAGTATCCATGTCGTTTTGTACACCCGTAATCACGGTTTGCAGGGATTGGTTTTGCTGGAGCCATTTGACAACTTCCGCCCACCTATCCGCGGGCCAGAGTTTTTCCACGCGTGCGGTACCCGGGTGGATGACCGCGAAAGGGCCAGAAATTCCTGCCGACTGCAAAGCCTGAGTCGCCTGTTGTTTTTCCTTTTCGGAAATGTTCAGCGAAGGACGTTCGTTTTCCACGGAAACTCCGAGGGGACGAAGAATATCGAGAAAATGATCCACGGTGTGCCGTTTTCTCACTGGGGAATCCACCCAATCGGTATAAACAACCTTCCTGAATATTTTTTTGGAATATTTCTGATAAACGATTTTCCGCTTTGCGCCGGAGAGCGAGGAGATCAGAAGGGAGCGATCCGAGCCGTTTAAATCGAGGCAGATGTCATAGGTTTCGCGCCCGATGGCGAGAAGGGTAGTGATGTTCAAGGAGCCTCTCCGAAAAATGCGGGCGCGATGAGCAGGAAAGGCGGGCAAAATGCCTGCGCTGGCTTGCTCAACCACAAGGTCGATTTCCGCATCCGGGAAATGGCTTTGCAAGACGCTGAGAACCGGAGACGTCAAAATGAGATCGCCGATCCGTTTTAACTGAATGACGAGAATTTTCAAACCCCTGCCACGGTGTGCATAGAGAGCGGAAGCTGCAAGGGTATTTTTTTAGGATTCGGAAAGAAGTCATTCTTCTCCTTGAATCCGCAAGGCGATCCATGTTTCCCTGCAGGATGCGTATCGGGCTTTTACGACGTGGTTATTCGCGTACAGGCGGGGCAGAAGCGTATTTAAAACGCTTCGCTCAAGAGCTTGCCAAAAGAGGACACCAGCCCGTGCTCCTGACCTGCAAGGAATGGCCAAAAGAGGACTGGCGGGGAGAGATCGTGCGCATCGATACGCAATCCCCGGCAGAGTTTGCAAAAAAGTGCATGGAGCGGCGTCCGGATTACGACCTGTTTTTCAGCATGGAACGCGTCCCGGGATGCGATGTCTTCCGCGCGGGGGATGGTGTCCATAAATCGTGGCTGGAGCGGCGTGCACGCCTTGATCCCGCATGGAAGCGGTGGACCTATCGTCTGAATCCGAAACATGGAGACATGCTTGATCTCGAAAAGAAACTTTTTAGCGATGAGGGTGTAAAAAGAGTCATCGCGAATTCCAAAATGGTGCGGGATGAAATTATCCATTACTACGATTTTCCGGCGGATCGCATTGATATCGTTTATAATGGCCTTCCATTTACTACTCCGAGCCTTCCTCACGACAAAAATGAAATCCGCGAACAATGGAAACTGCCACCGACAAAAACTCTGGCTTTATTTGTAGGCTCTGGCTGGAATCGCAAAGGATTGCGTTTTGCCGTGCGCGCAATTAATCAATTTCATGAAGTCGATCTCGTCGTTGCGGGTCGAGGTGAGGCAGATGAATTCAAATCTCCAAACGTACATTTTCTCGGGCCTGTCAATGACATCGCGTCTTTGTATGCTGCGTGCGACTTATTTATTTTGCCGACCATTTACGATCCTTTTTCCAATGCGTGCATTGAGGCTGCGGCTGCGGGACTGCCGGTGATTACGACCAATGCCAATGGCTTTTCCGAAATCATTACGCCGGGTGAGCACGGAGAAATTCTGTCACGTCCGGATGCGATTGATGAGATCATGCAGGCGCTGAGGAAATGGACGAGTGAAGAAAAAAGAAATGAGGCGCGGCCTAAAATTCTTGAGTTGGCATCGGGATTTTCCATCCAGCGCAATGTGGATGAAACACTCGCGGTAATTGAAGCCTGCAACCGTAACTCGGAAACAAAAGCGGATTAATTATCCCAGCAGCGCAGTAATCACGGCATCCACTTCCGAAAGATCCTCGAAGAGAAAATCCGGGTGATGCGCAGCGAGTTCTTTGGTGGGATAATTTCCCGTGGCGATGGCAACGGTTTTGGCTCCGATTGCCTTACCACACTCGATATCACGCGGCGTATCGCCAATGATGTAAATCCGCTCTGGTGGAAATTCGATGCCGTGCCGCTCCAGTGCACGGGTCTTCGCATATTTCCCGAGTTCGTTGCGATTGATGTGATCATCCGCAAAAGCGCCGAATTCAAAAAAATCCCATACGCCATAATGCGTAAGCTTGATGCGTGCGCCACGCTCCAGATTTCCGGTAAGCAACGCTACCACGCAGTCATCGCGTTGCTTCACTTTCTCTAAAAGCTCTACGATGCCGGGGAGAAGTTTCCCTCCATGTTTCGGCAAACGCAGCTGAAGATGGTGGAGGTAACTGTCAAACAGTGCGCTGATATTTTCAGCGGTGGAAGGCAGTCCGTGTTTTTGAAAAAGCGCGTTGGCGATGCCGGAATCCGTGCCGCCTGCGATGAGAATATCTTTAAAATCCTCTTCCTTGCCGAAACGCTCGCGCATCGCGTCCTTGAGCGCGGCCTCCCCTGCCCCACCGGAGGTGATGAGGGTGCCATCGATGTCAAAAAGCAGAAGTTTTTTAGCGCCGCTTTTCATGAGCGGCGCACGAAACTGATAGCGGGCATTATTCCTTGGCGGTTTCCGTGGAAGAATTCTCTTCTCCCTCTCCCTCTTCGTCGTCCTCGTCTTCTTCGTCAGGAACGTCTTCCGTATCATTCGAGTTTCCGAAACGGCGCTTGCGCTTACCTGCGGGAAGCGGAGCGAGCGTCATGTTAATGGAACGTCCAATTTGCTTGGGCTCCATTTCAGCGACGGCGATGAGGCAAAGATCTTCTTTGACACGTTTTACCACCTGCATGCCCAATTCCTGGTGCGCCATTTCGCGTCCGCGGAATTGAAGCTGGATCTTCACCTTATTGCCCTTGTCGAGGAACTCCTCGGCGTGGCGAACCTTGGTGATGTAGTCGTGACTGTCGATATTTACGCGGAACTTTACTTCCTTCACCTTGCCCGAGTGGTGGCGGCGATCTTTTTCCTGTTTCGTAATTTCATAACGAAACTTTCCAAAGTCCACGATGTGGCAGACGGGTGGCTGGGCATTGGAAGCGACCTCTACGAGATCGAGGCCGCGGGCCTGCGCTTGTTTCAAGGCATCTGTGGTGCTCATGACACCTAATTGTTCCTTGGATACAGAAATGATCACACGCACTTCTCGAGCGCGAATACGACCGTTTACACGAATATTATCTAGATTAATGGGGCCTCCCCGGTTGGGTTAATGAATACATGATACGGATGCGACAAATCTGAGCGACGTGAACTCACCGCTCTATACTTCCCTGTTCTGAATCTCGACTTGTATCCGCATAAGAAAATCTTGTAGGGAGAGCGCGCCTTCGTCGCCTTTTTTTCGGCTCCGAACGGCCACCGCACCTGCGGCTTCTTCTCGTCCTCCCAAGACCAGCATGTATGGCACTTTCTCCGTCTGTGCAAGGCGAATTTTCGCCCCGATCTTATCATTAGTGCCATCCACAGAGGCGCGGATGCCTGCTTGCTTCAAAGTATCGACAACGGTAGCCGCGTAATCGGAAAGTTTATCGGAGATCGGAAGCACCCGAACCTGCTCGGGAGAAAGCCATACCGGGAAGGCTCCGGCGAAGTGTTCGATCAGGACGCCGACAAATCTTTCCAGCGAACCGAAGGGGGCGCGGTGGATCATGACAGGGCGGTGCCTGGTATTATCCGAACCTGTGTAGTGAAGATCGAAACGCTCGGGCAGATTGAAATCGACCTGCACGGTGCCAAGCTGCCATTCGCGACCAATGACGTCCTTGACGACGAAATCGATCTTCGGGCCGTAGAATGCGGCCTCTCCTGCTTCTTCCGTGAACGACATGCCGAGGGTCTTTACCGCACTGCGGCAGGCGTCTTCCGCCTTTTCCCAATTTTCGGGAAGGCCGACATATTTATCCGACGCGGGATCACGCAATCCGATGCGGACGCGATAGTCTGTCATCTGGAAAATGCCAAAAACGGTCTTAACGAGATTCAAGCAGCCAAGAACTTCGGCGTGTATTTGATCCTCGGTGCAGAAAAGATGCGCGTCATCCTGCGTAAAGGCACGGACGCGTGTCATGCCGCTGAGTTCGCCGGATTGCTCCCAGCGATAAACAGTGCCGAATTCCGCGAGGCGCAAAGGCAGCTCGCGGTAGGAACGCGGACGCGAGTCGTAGATCTTGATGTGCATCGGGCAATTCATCGGCTTTAGGAGAAAGCCGTCGATATCGCCCTTCGCGAGATGATTGGAAAGGTCCGAGCAGGTGCAGCCCTCTTCCGCGAGACGATCCATTGCTTCGCGCTGAATCAGCGGCGGGAATTGGGACTCCGCATAGTATGGGAAGTGACCTGAGGTGCGGAAAAGATCGAGTTTACAGATGTGCGGGGTAAAGACCTGCTGGTATCCCTGCTTGCGCAATTCACCGCCGATAAAATCCTGTAGTTCCTGGCGAATGATCGCGCCTTTCGGAAGCCAAAGAATCATTCCAGGGCCGACGGCATCGTCGATATGGAAAAGTTCAAGCTCGCGACCGAGTTTGCGGTGATCGCGTTTTTTCGCTTCTTCGAGGAGCGCGAAGTGCGCGTCGAGTTCTTCCTGCGTGGCAAATGCGATGCCGTAAAGACGCTGAAGCTGCGGGTTATTCTCATCGCCGCGATAATAGGCGCTCGCGACATGGGTTAATTTAAAAGCGCCGATATTTTTTGTGCCAGCCACGTGCGGGCCTGCGCAAAGATCGATGAAGTCGCCATTGCGATAGAAAGTGATTTCCGCGTCCTCGGGAATACCGGAAAGAATATCGAGCTTGAACTTACTGGGCACTTCGCGATCTCCCAATGCAGCCAGACGGCCCTTACTTCCGGCTTCCATCGCTTCAGCGCGACTAACGGCCACGCGCTCGAAAGGCTGATTCTCTTGCACGATCTTCTGCATTTCCTTTTCGATACGCGGAAAATTCTCGGGCGAAATCCGGTGTGGCAGATCGAAGTCGTAATAAAATCCCTGCTCAACAGGAGGGCCAGCGGCGAATTGTGCCTCGGGCCAGATGCGAAGGATGGCAGTCGCGAGCACGTGCGCGCAGGAATGCCTCAAGGTTTCGAGTTCGGTCATTTCAGGCATACGTTCAGAAACTTTGGACGGGAATCCCCTCTTCAGCAAGAAGCGAGGAAATATGGTTACGGATTGGATAGAGAACGGCTTGATCGTCGCGGAGCCATGCAGACAGCACGGATTCCGTAACGGCAACTCCCACATTATTTTTTACCCGACCAGCGGAGATATTCTGATTCAGCCGTTGCAGCAGCTCAGCGCTCGCAGGTGCAAGCGACTGGCGCGTGGCAGGGCAGCAAAGAATTTCAGACAAGGCGGGTTCCATGGATTTCGATCAACGCAGACTAGTATTTAGGCACGCTGGGATCAATACGCTCCGACCATGCAGTGATGCCGCCGTCGACATTCCAAAGCTTCGAGAAGCCTGCTTTTTGAAGCTGACGAAGGGCCTTCGTGCTACGCATACCGGATTTGCACTGGAGATAAATATCATCCGCGCTGTCGAGTTCGCTCATGCGGGAATGCAATTCGCCCAAAGGAATGAGCTTCGCACCGGGGATTCGGGCGACGTCGTATTCGAATTGCTCGCGCACATCCAGGAGAACCATGGAGGCTTTGTTATCCAGAAGCGCTTTCAATTCCTCGACGCTGATCGCGGGAACGGGCGGCTCCGCTTCCTCGGCGGCCTGAGCCTGAGGGATTCCGCAGAATTGGTCGTAGTCGATAAGTTCTTTGATGGTCGGATTCTCGCCACAAAGCGGGCAATTCGGATCTTTGCGAACCTTGAATTCGCGGAACTTCATTTGCAGCGCATCGAAGTGCAGGAGTCTGCCAATAAGCGACTCCCCGATTCCCATGATGAGCTTGATCGCCTCAATGGCCTGCATGACGCCGATAATGCCCGGCAGCACGCCTAGCACGCCACCCTCGGCGCAACTGGGCACCATGCCTGGTGGCGGTGGTTCGGGATAAAGGCAGCGATAGCAGGGCCCGCCAAGGTGTGGCGCGAATACCGTGCACTGGCCGTCGAAACGGAAAATCGATCCGTAGATATTCGGCTTCTTCAGCATGACGCTGACGTCATTCGAAAGATACCTCGTAGGAAAATTATCCGTGCCATCGATGACGATATCGTAAGGCTCCACAAGCTCCATGGCGTCGTCCGCGCGGAACATCGTGTCATGGAGAATGACTTCCACGTTTGGATTGATCTCGCGGATGCGATCCCGGGCCGAATTGATTTTTTTACGGCCTACGTCCTTGGTGCCGTGAAGAATCTGGCGCTGGAGATTGGAGAAATCAACGGTATCGAAATCGACCAGGCCCATGGTGCCAATACCCGCCGCAGCGAGATATAGCCCGATCGGAGAACCGAGCCCGCCCGCACCGATGCAGAGAATTTTTGCCGCCTTCAGGCGTTTCTGGCCTTCGAGAGTAACCTCCGGCATGATCAGATGGCGCGAATACCGCGCAATCTCGTCATTGCTGAAGGTGATTTCGGACAATCTGGCTGGATCGATAATGCTCATTTGCGTGAATCGGGGAATATGCACGGGAACCCGTGAACATTCAATAGCCAAGGTGCGACTTTTATCTCAAAGAAAGGAGCGGAGTCAGGATTCCTGCCATTCCCCTATTCCTGAACGGCTTCGATTTCCTTCGAAACCACCTTGCCCGTTACGCGATCGATGGCGACACTCACCCAGAGATGACGTTCTCCAGTTACGATGAATACCGGAGTAGCGCTGCTCGGCCTTATCTTCGTTTGACCCGTCTGGGTGATGATATCGATAAGGTAGTTCGCCGTCCGTTGATCGGATTGTGTAGCTACCGCACGCACTAGCGCTTCTCGATTTATTTTATAGGCATCGCCAGCCGTAGCAAAAAATGCAGGTGCATTGTTATTTGTAAGCGACGTCCAGTTCGTCGCCGTCCCAGCGGCAGTCATAATCGGCGGGATTGTACCGATAGTTGTCAAGGCATTCGAAAAACCACTACCCATACCACCCGATGCCGCAATCGTACTACCATTCACATAACCAGGATTCGCCAGCGCATTCAATATTACGGGATAAGAAGTATTTAGATTAATTCTTCCGCCTACAATT
>JBDTJR010000148.1:0-3242 GCA_039935735.1 Chthoniobacterales bacterium
ATCAAGTTCCGCGCGTGGGAGGGTATGGTGAGGGTGTGTGACGTTCATGCCACTCCATTTTCAATTCAAAATCGCGCGAACGCAAGCCTTCCTTTCCTTTCTCTTTTCTGGCAAACGACAAAGGGCCTATCCTCCCAAGGACAGGCTCTTCGCTCCAAACACTGAAGTTTCTTTAAGCGGTTTTACGCATTCCCTTGCGGCCTCTCGATGAGGCGAGGGGCACGCCACCGATGCATACAAGGGCAACACTTGAAGGCTCAGGTACGGGCATTACGACGGCGATTCCGATTGGGTTGTTCAGACCGGTAATAAAAGAATTCGTTCCAATGCTGCCATTAGATAGCAAGTATCCTCCTACGGAGTTTGAACCGGAGTTCGCGGAATAAAGATAGGTGCCATCCGTGGTAATTTGATAAGGGTGATTCATCCCCGTGGCAAAGACAGTGTCATTATGACCTGAAGAATCATATTTATGAATACTGCCACTCAAAAATGATACGTAGATATTTCCTGCCGCATCCAGGGTGATTCCCCCCACATTTGAAGTGCCGATGCCTGTAATAAAGCTGCCATTATAGGTGCTGGTCCAGGGAGTCCATTTACTGATCGTGCCGAGGCTGTAGTTCGCGACATAGACATTTCCTGCCGCATCGCAAGGCCGTCGGGATAGCTCACGGTGCCAGCTGTTCCGCCACCATGACTGTTACTAAGCCAGACCCCATTAAAGGTATTTGCGGTGACGGCACTGTACTGATCCACTTCATTAATATTAGTCGAGCCGACATATAAATTTGATCCAGATGTCGCGATTCCAAAGGGAGTCGCTCCCCCTGTACTGATCCACGCTTCGCCACTAGGCCCCAGAGACACCCGGCTTGAATTATATTTGAAAATTTTAGTATCACCGGATGCTGCGACATAGAGGTTCCCGGATGCGTCCAGCGCGAGACCATAAGGCAGGGTTAGCCCTGTAGCAAAGGGCGAGCTTCCACTGCCATTAATATTATACTGTGTAATAGAGCCTGCGCCTGATGGTGCGTTTGTCACATAGATCTGCGCGTGGAGATTGCCGATGGCGATGACTCCGAGCACCAGGGCAAGGGCTGTCATTAGAGTGGGGAATTTGGAGGAGCTTTTCATAGTTTGGGATATAGGATTGGGGATTACCTGTTTTTAACTTCTGCCTAACTTAGGCATTAGGTCGTAAAATTTCCATGGAGGAAGCCATCAAACCGATAAAGGGAATATCGGCATTGTTTGGATCTACTTTGTTCCCCTTGCCAGCATGCTGCCACTTATGAATTGGCCAGAGGAGGCTTCCGGGCGTCATCTGCTACGCATCTTCAATCAGCCTCTCCGCAAACAGATGTATCTCGCATTAAAAAGTGCGGTCGAAAGTGCGCTCGATATCCTTCATCCCCGTAATGAAGTGCTTGCGCTCAATGGCATCGAGCGCGTCCTTATGCTCGCTCCTCCGGATCCCGCGCGAAATATTCCACACGATCCCCGGATTCTCAAGGTTCTCGAAGCCATCCACGAGCAATCCGGCAGGCACTGGACGGTGCGGGAGCTCGCGGTATCCGTCAATATGTCCGAGCCAAATCTTGCCCGTCTCTTCGCAAAAGAGGTCGGTATTTCTCCGATCCGCTATGCGGAGGCACGGCGCATAGACCAGGCAAAAGCGTTACTCATGCATTCGAATGACAGCATCAGTGAGATCGCCCAGAGTCTGGGCTACGTTGATCCCTACCATTTCTCAAACCGCTTTCGTGTCACCACAGGCAAAAGCCCTCGGGCATTCCGTAGCGATCCCTCAAATAATGGTCGCGCCTTTTCGGAGTATCGTGAAGACTTTCGGGTGCCAGAGGTATAACCGGCAGGGAAGTATTATCTCGCTCCGAAGCATATCCCGTTTAGAGTTCACTCCATGAAGAAAAACCTCCTCCTCGCGCTTACCTTTACTCTCCTTTTGCTGGGAACGAATTTATTTGCCGATACCGTAAAGCTTCCTACGGATGCTCCGCTAGTTTCAATTACCGTTCCTGGTTCATGGAAGCCAGAGGCGACGGATCAGGGATTTGCCTGCGAATCCGAAGACAAGGCCGCCACTGTTATTTTTGAAGTCTCGAGTGCCAAGAAAATCAATGATCTGATTGATGAAAATGTGGACTGGCTCGTCAAGGAGCAGAAAGTCGTTATCAATAAATCCACGGAAAAGAAATCCGATCTCGAGGCAGCAGGTATCAAGTGGAGTTTAATCACCTGGGATGGAAAAGATGACGAATATGGCCCAGCCACGATCATGCTTGGCTTCGGAGACATCGGCGGAGGTAAGATTCTCATGATCACCTACTGGGTTACAAAAACCGGTGAGAAAACCCATGCTGCGGAACTCACAAAAATATTTGATAGTGTGGTGAAAGTCGGTAAGTAAACTCGGCGACGGTCAGAGACGGTACCCCATTTTAGCGCTATTCTTTATTTAGCCATCGCCCCGCGACGCAGACGCATATAAAAGCGGCATTTCCCTGTTTAAAAGGTAAATATTGGTTGAGAATCCAATCCGGGTAAATACATTGACCGGGTGGCGAACAAAACAACACAAACCATTTACGAAATGCGGTCCGGCGTACGGCGCTTTCTTGTGCTCTGTATCGGAGTGGTCATCTTCGTGTTGTTTCTGGTAAGTGCGGATGCCTCCGTATTTACCTGGATTGGTGGAGGGGCGAGTTCTGTATGGAAAGATCCTGCAAACTGGACTCCCCAAGAAGTTCCCAATGCAGAGGATGCCTCAGCGCAGTTTACAACTCCTTCCTCCGGCACTGTTACTCTACAAGGAAACATCAGCGTCGATAGGCTTTGGTTTATGCCTGGTGCGGGATCCTACACTCTCGAATTGCCTGCAAAAACAAGTCTCGCCATCATGGGATTTGGGATTGGAAATACCTCTTCCAAGACACAAACCTTTTCTGTCTCGGGTGGTGATTTACAATTCGAAAACAGTGCTTCCTCCAACGAAATTACCTTTAATACTTTAAATAAAGGTAGTGTTACTTTTTACGATGAAGCGAACGCAGGGTGGGGAACATTTAATAATGGCTCAGGATATGGGGCGACGTTTTTCGCAAATCATTCAAATGCGTGGAGTGCTACGATTAATAACACGGGCGACGGAGCAACAATTTTCGGTGATATTTCAAATGCGGGTTCAGCTGTAATTAATAACAATAGTGGAGTAACAT
>JBDTJR010000149.1:0-2595 GCA_039935735.1 Chthoniobacterales bacterium
GAATATCCTTATCTCTAATTGCCCCTCGCGCGTTTACGTCAGCATCGTTACGAAATACAAAATCACGCCGCCGCCGAAATAGCGTAACCTATCGACTGCGCAGATAGCGGTCGAAGAACCTGCTCACTTCATTGAGAGTTGAGGAATACAGCCGAAAAGCGTGCCCATGCCCGGAATAGATGAGAAATTGGCATTTCGCCCCGGACTTCCATACCGCTGCGGCCAAATTTCTGCTCTGAGAGAGAGGGACTATGATGTCTTTGTCCCCGTGCACGAGAAAAAGAGGCGGCACGTTTTTTCCCACATAGGTTTCAGGGCTGGCCTCGCGAGCCAGAGCCTCATGTTCGGAAAGCGGACCACCCAGAAGTTTCGCGATAAGATTATTGGGGTCATAATGTTTCTCCGCAGGCACAATGGCGCGGAGGTTTGTCACCGGATACAGGGCGCATACGGCTTTGATAGTATTTGCAGGCAGTGGTGCGCTTCCCGAAATGTGATGCCCCTGCGTGAAAGCAAGAAGGAGCGCAATCTGACCTCCGGCGGAAACTCCAGAGACGCCAATGCGATGGGGATCGAGTTGAAGCGATCCCGCATGGTGAATCAACCAGCGTGTCGCGTCGCAGGCATCTGCAAACTGCGCGGGGTAGGTCGCTTCGCTGCTAAGGCGATAGTCCACACTCGCTATGACGTAGCCGGACTTCGTGAGACTCCGTAACACAAGGTCCCAAAACCATGCCTTATTACCCATGATCCAGGCACCACCGTGAAAACAAATGATGAGTGGATACCCCTTCGCGGGCGCGGCAGTTTTGGGGTAATATAAATCGAGCCCCATCTTGTGGGAGCCTCTTTCGGCATAGATAAGATCGCTGACCTTCGTCTTATGCGTTGCGGCATCTGCATTGACTGCTGTCAGAATCGCCAGCAGAAAAAATCCGCAAAGGGAGCGTCTCATCACATCGGTCAATTCCGATAAGGCGATTTGTAGGAAATCACATGCCCACTTTCATCAATGAGGACGATGACAGGAGCCGCAGGGTAATACCGCGACTTATTGGAGGACAAAAGCTTCGGATCATTGATGCGCAGAACCGTAACCTTCCAACCCTCCTTCTTTCCGCCCACATCGTAATCTTCTACCTTGTAATCGCCGTCGTAGGCCCATTTTTCATGCCGGGCAACCTCTTGTTTTGCAATATTGACGGCTCCGGCACTCGCCGAAGAGGACTGCTGCTGCGCACAGCCCAAAAACAAAACCGCAAAAAGGCAGACGACTGGAAGGCTTTTCATAAAAAAAGGGTCTCATGGAGAAAAAGGGAAAGAAAGGCGAAAAACAGATAGCAAGAGAGTTTTGATTTTTGCCAGTCCTTCTGACATAAGAGGAAACCGCTTTATGAAATCCCCCACTGTCTCTACGCAGCTCCGGCTGCTTTTACTCATTTCCGCATCCTTTGTTTCCGTCATGGCGGGACAGGCTGCGCCGGTATCGTTCACTTCACCGGACGGCTACCGCTCTCCTTATAAGCTTCAATTTACCACACCAGAATCCACCCGTACTGCAGGCTGGGATAGAGCGCCATGGAATACCCCGGAACATTGGGGCTTTCTCTCCTATAATCGCTGGTACGATAACCGGGCATATCGACTAAGAAGCTTTGAAAATCTCGCCTATGGTGCGCAACCTATTCATTTCCCCGCATCAGGCAAAAGAATGAATGCCGCCCTGCGGCAGGAACGTGTCATTACCGCCGCATCGCAATACTTCGGCATGCATTACCAGCATCACCACATTCCGACATTCAATCCCTACCCCACACATCCCGACTGGCCGTGGATCAAGGTGAAAAGCGGAATCCGCGGTGCAGGGTTGGATTGCAGCAACTTCGTCGCGTGGATTTACAATTACGCGCTGGGCGTCGAGCTCAGTGGAAGTGTCATTGACGCGTCAAGACGAACGACCGTCAGCGGGCCCGGAAGGAGACCGCTCACTATCCAAAGCTTTAACAGACAACAGGGCATAAGCTTTCAGGCGCTCGTTGCCCAACTGCACCTAGGCGACGTGATTTACATTCGCGGGAATAACGGCCACATCACCCACTCCGTCCTGTGGATCGGCTCGCTGGCCGTGGATTCCAATGGGAAGGATAAATACTTCGTGATCGACAGCACTGGCGCTGGCACGCGAGATTCCAATGGCGTTTCTATTCCCGACGGCGTCCATATTCGCCCCTTCCGTGAGAACTCCTGGTACTTTCACGGTGCGGCGATTATACACCGCATCATTCGCGAAAATCCGTAAATTTTAACCATACCATTATGAATTCCCTGCCTCTACCCACCGACGAAAACCTGCCATCCGAAGTCGTGCAACGCCTGAAAGATCGCCCGGCGATTAATATTTTCCGCATGTTCGGTCATGTGCCACAATCCGTGATCCCGTGGACCGATCTGATCACTGCGCTGTATAAAGGAACGCTTTCCGCACGCGAGCGAGAGGTTGCGATTCTGCGCCAGGGCGCACGTACGCGCGGAGACTATGAAGTGCATCAGCATCGCCTGATTGCTTCGGCGAACGGCATGACGGAAATGGAGATT
>JBDTJR010000150.1:0-2984 GCA_039935735.1 Chthoniobacterales bacterium
AGCGACGACGCTGTAAGAATAAGCCGCGCCCGTTCCCAGCGCGATGAGCGTGAACATATTCAGGCTACGATTTACGAGAGAATTCCAACCTCGAATAAAAAATGGCCATCCCGCCCAAAAAACAACGGGCGTTCCCAAAATGAATTGAATCCAGTGCGAAAGCGTGCCGTCGATATTGCGAATCAACGGTAAATCCTCGCCCATTGTGAGGACAAGAACCGGCAGCGCTAGAAGTAAGCCTACAAAAAATCGGCGCTGCATATCTCGTAATTCGCTATTATCTTCCTGCGATTCGGCGGACAGCGCTAAAGGTTCCAGGTTCATTCCGCAAATTGGACAAGCGCCGGGATGGCCCTGACGGATTTGAGGGTGCATCGGACACGTATAAATCGTTTTAAGTTCCGATTTTTCAGATCTCATATTCAAAGTGTAGTTATAGCTTCCTCGTAAATAGTATAGAAGGCACTCTGATATTCTTCGCATCAATACATGTTCCATACGCGTATTTCGGCGTATTTGCCCAAAGCCACGCGTGAATAGTGCACGTCTCGATATTTTAAATCTTCAATCGCTGAAAAAAAGCCTGTCGACTGCAAGCTTGTTGGGAAGAATCATTTTCAGAAAAAAAATGGTGGCGGAACCAGGATTTGAACCCACGACCTTCATGTTATGAGTCTTATATAAGATATTCAGATTCATGTATTTCAATTTATAACCCTGCACCACTGTGCGTTTTAGTGCGTATCGCCAAATTGAGCTGAACCGAAGCGGGACTGAGGCAATCGCCTATTTCTGTAAGAGCGTTCCGGATGACTCCAGAACCATGGCCTGCATCAGCGGTTTATTTTTTTGATTACTGTTCATAACAAGGGAAGTAATTCTGCATCAGGGTCGAGTCCTTTCCGGACTTCCACCGGCATATGACTCAGTTTATCGAAAATTTTTCCACGATGCCGCAATGGCCACCACTGGTAGAGATAGATTTCCATTGGCCGCCACATGGCCACCCAGCCTGCAATAGTCAACCCTTGTTTGAGAAAATCGAGCGTGAGGCCCTGCGTGTTTGACATCAGGAGCTGAGTGAGGAGAAGGCAGGCGCCCAAAAAGGAGAACCCCACAACCAGACTCATCTGTCCCTGCTTCATCAGCCGCCCGAATTCCATTTTATTTAGTCGCGCCTTATAAGCGAAATAATTATGGATGGCTTCCTCGACAAGGGATTTCGCATTGTGATTTTGCGGAAGCTTTTTCAGATACACGATCAGATCCACAGGCTCATCGACCGAAAATTCATGTGCCCAACTTAAAATAAAATCTTCCGCATTCCGATCCAGATCTTTTTCTACGAAAGAGGAAGGATCAATCGTATTAAAAAGCTGATTAATATCGCGCAGGTTTAATTGAATGTGATGCATCACCATGCAGCATGTTGCCAACGCGGACGTCGGACACTTCCGAGAGGAAATGCCGACGACCGTAGGTTTGCAAATTCGAACTTAGCCGATCGTCAAATGCTCCTTTACGCCCGTGACACCCGGCGCAGCCCATGCCGTGTGGCGTGCTTCTTCGACTTCCGACCAGTTACGGACTTCTCCGCGTAGCGTGACTACGCCATCAAAGGTTTCGACCTGGATTTTCTTAGCATCAATTGCCGCGCTCCGTTCGAAGGCATGAATGATGCTGTCCTTCACCACATTAACATTCACTCGGGGCTTGACGACGATTTCATTCACAATCCCCTTTACGCCCTTCGACGAGCGAAGAATGTTCTCCGCTTCATTTTTTTGATATTGTGAATTTACGGTTCCTTCAAAGGTAATCCAGCCGTTCGATACGTGTACCTTGACGGTACTGGGCACCGTGTTATTCCATTCCAGTTGGCTTATGGCGGACTGCGCAATGGCCGCATCGGAACGCTCATCCGTATCAGGCAGCTCGACCTTGATCTCATTGGCAACCGCCCGGACATTGTTGACGCGCAAAGCAGCGCGCTCTGCAGCCCATTTTTCATACAAGCTGTTAACACTGCCATCCAGTTGCACAACCTCGCCTTTCACGGTGACGCCCACCTGGTCGGCTTGTACACTGGAGTCCCAATTTAATTCCTGTTCCACATCGCGTTTCAAATTTTCATTCCTGTTCATATTACGGTTACTCTCTACTGGTTTAGGTTTTCTGCTTCACTGACATTGTCCTGCCGTCACCAGTAAAGGAGCGACCGGTGAATCGGATTTGCCGCAACATGACGTTTGCTCAAATGCCAAAGCGGAAGTATTACCGATGATCTCCCGCGCATGGGATACCTCCCTGGTGGAGCCATGCGCTATCAGGACAAACTTCCCTGCCTTTAACGCCGTTTCATAGTTCAGAATGCTATTCTCGGGGATACCGAGACTGTAAAGACTGGCACCGATCACGCTCAATCCGCCCAATACAACGGCTCCTTCCAGAGCCCCCACAATCCAGGCGACGAGTGGTCCCGCCACAACCATCGGCCCTATCCCGGGAATAAGGAAAAATGCGGAACCGAAGAGCATTCCCCATATCCCGCCCCAGAACGCTCCTTGTTTCCCCCAGAATTTAATGCGATCTCCCGCGTTGTAATAACCGATGACTTGTTCATCGCTGTGGTAATCACGCCCAATGATCGAGAGCTTTTTCATGTCGAAACCACAGCGTTGCAGTTCCTTAACGGCATCTTCGGCTTCGCCATGCGATTTGTAGATCGCGACGGTTGAGTTATTCGTATCGTTCGTTGCCATGGTGTCGGATTGCTTTCTGTTGGTGTTCGAGTTTGGAACGAGCCAGTCGGCCTCATCTGTCACCAGCATTCCTTCTAGTGTCGAATTCGGCCAAGACCTTGTTGCTATAGGCACGATGCATACAAGGTATTGGCCAGTGGCATGCGGGTCTGCGATTTTGCAGTTCATCTATGAAGGATATATCCACACAACCTGAGCATGAAGAGATCGCCACATTGGCCC
>JBDTJR010000151.1:0-4591 GCA_039935735.1 Chthoniobacterales bacterium
CGTATTTATTGGAGATAATGGGATGCTTTTTATAGGGGTAGGTAGCCTCCCATTCGAGCAGAAGGGTATTATAACCGAGCGAGGCAAGATCGCGCGCCTGTTGATGAAGCGCCTTGATCGGCATGACCTGCGCGCGAAGGTCGAGGTGAAATCCAATTTTTTGAAGAGAGCCAGTAGACATTGAGATGAAATAAAAGCTAAGTTGTGTTTTATAAAACCACTCTTCGTTGTTCCGGTCGTCTGACGAAAGTTAGCTTTTAATAAACTGTCTTTTGCGACGGACGGTCCAAATAACCAGGCTGCCGAAGCTCGCCATGAGCAGGAAGGCGGTGCTGGGCTCAGGAACCACGCTGACATTGGTCAGGAAGATATTTCCGCTTCCGTCATTAAACAGACTGCCATACGTAATTCCGCTAGCAGTAACTGTTCCCAGCGTAGGCGTGCCTGTAAGGCTTGCGAAATGAAAGAGAAGCAGATTATTTCCATTGCTCCACCCCGTGCCATCATAGGTCAATTGCAGGTTAAACGTATTGAGCGTTAGCACGCCTGAAGTACTCGCAAAACCGGAGTGTGCCCCGAAGGTATCGGCGATGGTTGCCCCACTGACAATATTGATACTGGCCGCTATCAGGCTGGCCGCGTTGGAATTTGTGGAGGTTCCCAGATCCAGACGGGAATCGCCAAACACTTTCACGCTTCCCGCAGTCGTCAGGGCAGTCACGGTATTGGAAGCCGCATTTACCAGTGCAATATTTCCAGCGGTCGTTCCGTCTCCGATCTGGAAGTTGGTAACCTTTCCTCCAGTGGCATTCAATGTACGGTTGATGGAGAGCGTATGTGGCGTCCCAATGCCCCCATTAAGAGAAAAAGTCGTACTGCTGCCTGCCGCCTGATAGGTAGTAATCGCGCTTCCCTGGTCGGTAAAGTTGCCTTTTACAGACACCCCGGTAAGATCCTGACCAACGAGATTCCCGAGAACAATATTACTTCCCTGAGCGAGTAAAAAATTACCATTTATAGTCAAATTGAGATGGGTGCTATCACCTCTAAACCATACGGAAGTAACCCTACTACTGTTTGTAGTACTACCAATTGTCACATTGCCATACCCGGCTGTATTTGTTCCACCCGTTACGACGCTTTGCCAAACTTGTGTCGTAGGCGTGTTAGTATCGATTTGGAAGGTGGAACCTGTGCTAAATATCGTATATGCGCTAAATGTCCCACCCGGGCCGGCAGTGTTGCTTACCCGCAGAGTAGCATTATTCAAAACGGAAACATTTCCGCTCGTCTGCTGGTAAAAACCAAAATTGATCGTTCCCGCTCCTCCTACGGAGGTGTCTTTAACCGTGAAATACTTCAGACCCGGTGCACTATTCCTCACGAATGGGCCATTACTACTGCCATCTGTGGCGAAAGTGTAGGAGTTCAAATCAAAAACCAGTTGGCTCGCGCTAATGTTGTTGGTGAAAATCGACTGCGTAAGATTGGTAAGACTCAGATCATTCCCAAGTTTCAAAGTAAGGACACTACTGCTACCAGCAGTTAAGGTTAATGTTCTTAAGGAAAGCGCGGTTCCGGGAGTCGTGAGATTCAAATCCGAGGTGGATGTGCTACGATCAATAGTGGCCTGGTCTCCCGTAGTCGGCGAAACGGTGCCGGGAGTTCCCCAGTTGGCTACTGTCGACCATGCCTGATTGCCAAACACGGTCGGATCGAAGGTGTAACTCGCTGCTTTAACGCTCTGCACCGTTGTCAGGACAGATAGCGCGAAAATGGGGAGGAGTGTATTTTTCATGGAGATTCGTTGTTTTGAAAACCTTATCCCGCACTTCAAATATCGTCCATGCACTGCGGCGACATATTTTTTGACCTTTAACGACAAAATTTCGCCTGCTTCGCTTAGTTTCCAACTTCAACCCATCGCTGAACTCTACTTATAGCAACATTGCCTCTCTGCTTTTATTGAGTTTTCGGTATCTTAAAGATAGAGTATTGCGACTTATTCGAAAACGGCTGCGCATCTATGTTGTTATGGTTCCTAAGACGCGATTTGAACGCGACATCTATCAGGGAATTACTGATTATTTCACGGAAAAGGTTCCGCATTTTGAGCTGATTATTATTTTTCACCACAGCGCGATTGATACGACGCGATCCATGCAGGGGATCATTACGATGCTGACTGACCCGAAAGAAGTGGATTCCTTGCTTTCCTTTGGAGTGCCTGTGATCAATGTCTCCGGATATCTGAAGTCTTCAAAGCTGCCTACCGTCATCTCTGACAATGAAGCGGCAGGCAGGATGGCAGCAGAATACCTTATCAGCTGTAGGTTTCCTCACTTTGGCTATCATGATCACACTACCGGCCATTCCTTTGCCATGCGGTGCGAAGGGTTTAAGAATGCAATAGTAAAGGCGGGTTTCTCATGCAATCAGCATCAACCTTATGCGCATAACCTGAACGATTTTAAGGAACTCGATGTCGCGCAGCATCGAAATTTGCGAAAATGGATTAGTGGTCTGCCTAAGCCGGTAGGAATTTTCAGTGGATCGGATCGGGATGCCTGGGAGGTGTGGAATATCTGCCAGGAGCTGGATTTTAAAATAGGAAAGGATGTCGGCATTATCGGTCATGGCAATGATGAGTTTTATTGTGAGACGCGCCATCCCTACCTATCGAGTGTGGAAGTCCAACCGGATCGCATTGGCTATGAAGCAGGGGCCCTGCTTCTCGATTTGATTCGCGGCGGCCGGGCACCTTCTCAGGCGATTTTAGTTCCGCCTTCGGGAGTCGTGGCACGCCAATCCGCAAATGTGTTTCTGGTGGAAGACGAGCATGTGGACATGGCGATCCAGTTTATTCGCGCCCATATCGAAGAAGCCGATCTCATTAAGAAGGTTTTCGCTCATGTCCCAATGACACGTCGCACTCTGGAGCGTCGTTTTAATCAATGCCTGGGACGCACCCTCGTAGAAACGATCCACGAGTTGAAAATCGACCGCATTAAATATCTTCTCGATACAACCTCAATGAAGTTGAGCGAGGTCGCAGATGCCTGTGGATTTGCAAATGTTTTCTACATGATGCGGCTGTTTGGAAAAAAAGTCGGCCTGAGCCCGAGTAATTATCGCGCTCGTTTTCGTCGTCGTCTCTTAAAATCTTTTTAATCAAAACCAATTCCGGTTTCTTCTCTGTTGCTGCGCTCATTTTTACATTCGCATATACATCAATCGATTTTTTATTTTCTTGTGCGTAGAAAACAATCGTGAGACCACCTGAATTTCATTCACGGAATCTTTGAACTAAGAAACCCTTAGTAATACTTTATCAGATCGGTTAATTCGATCATCACAAAATATGCAAATACGAGACAATCTACCCACCATTAATTTTTTCGACTCCTATCGGGCACATTACGGGGGACAGGAAGATGTTGTGATCGCCAATCTGGAGCATCTTGCGAATCAGGGGAATACGCTTCAGTTGACACTTACTTCGCATAGGTCCGATCTTTGCCATTTCCTGTGTTCGACTAATGACTCTCCATGGTCTCGCCTGACCAATCACACGATCACCATCCGCATGGGAAAAGAGAAAAACTGGAAGGCAAAGATACGTCCGGTTTATTCCGAGGGCGAAGGGCCGAGTGTATATGATATCGAGATCACCGTCGTCACCTCAGAGGAGCTCGCTGCGCAGGGAAGCTCCGGTCCTACCCGATTTTCGGTGACGATTACCCCTCCCCTGGAACTCGAATCCCGCACACCCGAAAGCTGGGCCATTCCCATTCCTACTTCCGAAGATCGCGAATTTGCGGAAAAGACATGGGGCGCACATCTTGCAGGCGCCGAAAGCGATTATGAAAAAGCGAAGATTCTGGCAAAGTTACTTTGTCATGAACTCTGGCCGCATAGTGGCTGGCCGATCGATGAGCTAGCCTATTACTCACCGTTTGACGCTTATCGAGCCATGGTGTCCGGCAAGAGCAAAGGTTTTTGCGTTCAGTTTAACATAGCCTTTGTTCACGCCTGCAAATGCTTCGGAGTCATCGCCCGTACGATGCACATCGAACGTCCGGTCAGCTATACCTCCGAGTCATCACTCCTGTTCTCCGGGATGCATACGACCACGGAAATCTTTGACCGCACTATGAATCGCTGGATTTTCATGGATATTCGCTTTTATTGCCTCGGCGCCTATCTTGGAGAAGAAGGGCCGCTTAGCATCGGAGAGTTTCACCTCTTCATGAGCCAGCCGCATTGGCGTGACCGACTTCGCTTTCAAGCATACAATATGGAGACAAAGACAGAAAGCCGACTTCCGATGAGCGAATGTCCGCGCCCCGATCTCCATTTTTACTCAGGCTGGAATACCGTCTTTCATGTCGGAAGAGACTAGATCCTCTGAAATGCGCCGCAGGCTGCGGGATTAAGTTGCGATCTGGTTCCGGAAGGCCCCCTAAGACAATACCTTGCAGAAGAAGCGCGGGGATTTCAAATTCACGCTATAACCAGCGCTGATGCCAAGGAGGACTCCGCTAATTAACAATCTCAACACATTTAACAAACATCACCAGTTGATGCGTCC
>JBDTJR010000152.1:0-14432 GCA_039935735.1 Chthoniobacterales bacterium
GCTGCCTTGTCGTACCCGATATGCGGATTCAGCGCAGTGACGAGCATTAGGGAATTTTTAACGTAATGTCCGATACGATCCAGGTCTGGCTCGATCCCTACGGCGCAATACTCGTCAAAGGAACGACAACCGTCCGCCATGAGACGCACAGAATTCAGAAAATTAAAAATGATAACAGGCTTAAAGACATTCAGCTCAAAGTTTCCCTGTGAACCGGCAATCCCGATAGCGGCATCATTTCCCATGACCTGCGTGGCAATCATGGTAAGCGATTCGCACTGCGTGGGATTCACCTTGCCCGGCATAATGGATGAGCCAGGTTCGTTTTCGGGAATAATTAATTCCCCCAACCCGCAGCGGGGACCGGAGGCAAGCCAGCGGATGTCATTCGCGATCTTCATCAAGGTGCACGCGAGAGTTTTTAATGCGCCGCTGGAGAAAACAAATTCATTGTGTGCCGAGAGCGCCGCAAATTTATTCGGATTGGACGTGAACGGCATCCCCGTGATCGCCGCGATTTTTTCCGAAGCGCGATCTCCAAAATCACGGGGCGCATTCAATCCCGTGCCGACAGCGGTTCCGCCAATACCAAGACTCATCAATCCGGGAAGTGTCGATTTAATCCGAGCGATGTCATCCGTGAGAAGAGCGACATACCCCGAGAATTCCTGCCCAAGCGTGAGCGGCGTTGCATCCTGCAAGTGAGTGCGTCCAATCTTAACAATAGATTCAAACTTCTTCGCTTTTTTATCGAGCGTATCCCGTAACTGCGTAATGGCCGGGATAAGATCGTGCGTCACGACTTCCGCGGCGGCGATGGACATGGCGGTGGGGAAGGTGTCATTTGACGATTGCGACATATTCACATCGTCATTGGGATGCACTGGCTTTTTGGAGCCAAGAACACCGCCTGCGATTTCTATCGCGCGATTGGAGATGACCTCGTTGGCATTCATGTTGCTCTGAGTGCCGCTACCCGTCTGCCAGATGCGGAGAGGAAAATCATCGTCGAGTTTACCGTGAATGACTTCATCCGCAGCTTGCTCGATGAGTTTGCATTTGTCATCGGCGAGTTTTCCAAGATCCCGATTCGCCTGGGCGCATGCTTTTTTCAGAATACCAAGAGCACGGATGAGTTCGCGTGGCTTTACGTCATCACCGATATTAAAATGGATAAGCGAGCGAGCCGTCTGTGCGCCGTAGTAACGACCGTGAGGAACAGGAATTTCCCCCATGGTGTCAGATTCCATGCGGTACGTTTCGGCAGATGCGGTAATTTCAGAAGCCATCTCCGCAAAATAGAGCAAACCAAACGGGATTAACAAGAACTACAGTGCGAACCTTTTCAGGAGTTGCCGCTAGTAGAGAAACTTGTCGCTCGGCGGGTCGCACTTTTCAATCGAACTGGCGACGATGAGCGGCGTATGACGCCCTCCTTCCAGAGGAAACTCGGCTTTGCCAACAACCTTTACCCATGACATATCCTTAAAGTCTTCACCTTTCGGAGCCTGAATATTGATCGCAACGGGTCGGGCGTCCGCCGCACAGCAGACAATATACATTCGGATAAGATTGAAGCGGCTTCCCGTGGGATTTTTTACCTTCAAAGGCATGAACTGACCAATCAGTTCCACTTCTTTATTTTCAAAATCTTTCCGCATCGAAGGCTCTTCGGCCGCGTAAAGTAAATCGATGGTTTGAAGGGTAAGCTGCCCTTTCGCATTCTTTGGAAGATAATTATCTGAATCGGATGGCTTCGGCTGGGTGGAAGGATTTTCGCCCGGTAGCGGCGGTTCTACGAAAGGTTGCTGCTTCGCCAATGCTTTTTGCGCACCGGGAAGCTGGCTGATATTATCCACATAGCCTCGATTCATTACCGCAGTAGCCCCAAACTGACCGGGAGAAGTCGAGGCAGCGACAAAGATCGGAAAGATGAGAATAACGAAGGCAAATATCCGGCCAAAAGTCAGCTTACCGTGCGTGTGCGCGCAGTTCTCTCCATTACAACATTCCGGAAAACCGAAGATGAGGACCACGCACGCCATCAAAATCAGGATGATTCCGCTGATTGCGGGATAAATTTGAAAAGTGGGGTGAAGATAAGCCTGCACTTTTCCGCTGAAATAAAACCATGTCAGCACGGTGCCCCATACCATGAGAACAAACGAGGTAAGAATGCGTGAAAGGATGGTACTCATAACTGAAGAAATGCCAACTTAATGCATATTACCCCAATTAGAATGAATAGTCCAATCGCCAGACCGAGGACGAAGCGCTTTTTGAACATCGCGCTATAAATAAACACCAGTTTGAGGTCCATCATGGGGCCAAAGACGAGGAAGGCCAGTTTGGCGATCGCGGGAAACGAGACAAAGGTAGCGGCAATAAATGCGTCCGATGTGCTACAGAGGGAGAGTATTCCGGCAAGCCCCATCATGGAGAAAGTAGCCAAAGCGGGATTCCCCGCCAGAGTGCTGAGGAACTCCTGATTGACACCCGTATTGAAAACCGCCGCAACGGACGCACCGATAATGAAATAGAAACAAACATCCAGAAAGTCGTTCACGGCAACTCCCATTGCGCCCCCCAAACGGCCGATCATATTTCCCTTACCCAGCGTGGGCCTCGTCGGCATGCCAAGTAATCCCGCTCCTGTAGCAGTCGACTTATTTGCAGTAGAAGTTTTTTGGAAGCTTTCGATGACCTCCGGACGCAGGATATGCTTCATCTTAATCCGGCTGATCACGCAGGCCGCAATAACTGCGACGCTATAACCCACAAGCAAACGAAGAGTTGTCATCTCCGCCGCTCCCTGACCACGAAAAGCAACATACGTGCTAACCGCGACAATGGGATTCACGATAGGAACTGCAAGCATGTAGGCAATCGCACAGGACAACGGCAGCCCCTTGCTGACCAGACGGCGGATTACGGGAACGATACCGCATTCGCACATGGGAAATACCAACCCCATTGCGGCGCCCAGAAAAATCGCCGCGATGGGGTTTTTCGGCAAAAATTTTGTCATCAGCTTCGCGGGAAGAAACTGGTCAATCAGACCTGAGATAATCGTTCCAAGAAGAAGGAATGGAATACCTTCGAGCAGAATGCTCATGAAGGAATAGCAGAAATCCCCGAAACTTAAATTAAACCAGGCAGCGGCGATCATTTAGGTGGATCTAAGAGTGCTTGAAATTCCGGCGCTTCCATCTGACGAGGTATGGTATCAAGTGGAGCAAGGTCGGGAATCTCCTTCGACGAAGAACCCACGCCGAGTTCGGTAAAGCGACGCGCTTGTGGAAGGACACTGCCTTCCAGGCTGCCAACTGCCTGGTTATAACTGCGCACAGCCGTTTGCAGCCCGGCACCAGCCTTCTGCATGTGTTCGCCGAAGGTCGCGAGGCGTTTGTAAAGCTCCTGACCGAGATCACTGATTTTACGGGCGTTTTCCGTGACAGTTTCCTGCTGCCATCCGTAATAGACAGCGCGAAGCAGCGCGATGAGCGTGGTAGGTGTGGCAAGAATGACGCGATTCCGCGCGGCATCTTCGATCAAGGTAGGTTCCTGCTCAAGTGCCGCACCGAAGACGGATTCCATCGGCAGAAACAGCACAACAAATTCCGGCGCATTATCAAACTGCTCCCAATATGCCTTACGCGAGAGTTGCGAGATATGTGTCTTGACTTGCTCTGCATGTCGTTTGATGCAAATAAGGCGCGTCGCCTCATCTGGAGATTCCAACGCACTCAAGTAAGCGTCCAATGCCACTTTGGAATCTACGACAACGGTTTTTCCACCGGGTAATCGGATTGCCATATCCGGACGGAGATTACGATCATCCGAGCGCACAGAGACCTGCTCGTCAAAATCACAATGATCCTGCATGCCCGCGAGTTCGACGACACGGCGAAGTTGAATCTCCCCCCACCGTCCGCGAGCCTGCGGTGCACGAAGCGCGCGTACGAGATTTGAAGTCTCCTGCGTCAGCGAAGCCTGCATTTGCTGCATACCCACGACTTGTGTCCGCAATTCACGATAAGCGCCCTCGCGTTCCTTTTCCATGGATTGAATCGTGCCACGAAATTTTTCCAGTGATTCGCGAACGGGTTTTACGGCGGCCTCAATGGAGTCCTGACGTTTTTCGAGATCTGCTTTCGCGAGGTCTATAAATGCGCGGTTGTTATTGGTGAGAGCTTCGAGAGAGAGCGCTTTAAATTCATTTGCGAGATGTTGCCGCGCTTCATTGAGGAGAGTTATTTTTTCCTCAAAATGTTTTTCCAATTGCTGTTTGTCCGCTGAAAAAAGACGACGCTGAAAAAATAGGAGTGCCGACAGGACGCCTACCGCTACAAGAGCAATGACTAAAAGAATTGTCAGTAAAAGCGAACTCATGCCGTTCTTCTATGCTCCCATGATTCCGCGCGGATTCAATGGGAAAAAGAAAGGACGGTGGCCCTGACTAAATATTATTCCCAAGAAAGGTGTGTATACCGCACTCCGCCTTATCAAAGCCTACCCAGCGGCCAGCACGTTCATTGTCGTTTTCGCCAATCGCACGCGTGCAGGGAATGCAACCGATGCTGCGAAAACCCCTCGAAGCCAGCGGATTTGAAGGCAGATTGTTATCCTTGATATAGGCATGCACCTGTTCCCGTGACCAGTTCGCCATCGGGTTCAGCTTTAGAATATAACGATCGAAAATAACATCGAATTTATAGAGTTCGAGAATCTGCGTCCTTTGCCGGGTCTCGGATTGCTGGCGTCGTAAGCCGGTAATCCAGACATCAAGCTCCTGAAGCTTTTTTTGCAGCGGCATGACCTTCCGCATGGTGCAGCACAGATCGGGTGAGCGAAGCCAAAGTTCAGGGCCATGCTCTGCAGCCTGCTCCTCCACGGTCTGCTCGGGTTTCAGGGACTCGATTTCAAACCCGAAGATATCCTCGAGTTTTTTCTTCAGTTCCAGCGTTTCGGGAAAAAGAAGACCCGTATCCAACGTAAAGGCCGGAAAAAGCAATCCCAGCTTCTGCGCCGTATGCATGATGACAATCCCCGCTCCCTGAAAGCTGGTGCCTATGGCCGCACGTGCGCCAAAACGCTCCCAGCACCATGGGAGGATTTCCTCCAACGGCTTGTTTTCAAACCCTTCGGATAATCTTTTGATCTCCTCCGGATCGGGTGCGACCAATGTCATGGCGGACTTTACAATGACTTCGCAGCCTTCACAACTGCGGCAGCCGTAATGCCAAGCTCTTCCATGACCTGTGGGCCAGGGCCGCTCAGACCAAAACGGTCGATGGCAACCGTTTTTCCATCCAGCCCGACAAATCGGAACCATGAATCGGAGATACCCGCTTCAATGGAAACGCGCTTGCGGCAGGCTTTCGGAAGGACTTCCTCTTGATAGGCGGCAGACTGACGTTCGAAACGCTCGAAACAGGGCAATGAAACCACACGTGTTCCCGCGCCGAGTTCTTCCGCGGCCTTCATCGCATGCTGCAACTCACTGCCTGCGGACAGGAGGATGATCTCCAGCTTGGCGGTTTCCTTGCGGGCGATGTAACCACCCTTGAAAGCGCCTTCGCGGCGCACTTTGACGGGAATCGAATTCTGGGTTGGAAGGTTTTGGCGGCTTAAAGCCAGAAGCGTAGGCCCGTCGATGCGTTGGAATGCCGCGGCAAATGCGCCCGCGGTTTCCTCGGGATCTGCAGGACGAATGACATCGAGATTCGGGATGGCGCGCAGCGCAGTCACCGTTTCCACTGGCTGATGGGTCGGGCCGTCTTCACCAACACCCACGGAATCGTGCGTGAAAATGTAAACGACTGGCAGATGCGAAAGGGCAGCCAGACGAATCGATGGGCGACCGTAATCGCTGAATGTCAAAAAGGTCGCGCCACTCGGGCGGAATATTCCGTCGTAGGCAAAACCGTTAAGCATTCCGCACATCGCGTGCTCACGGATACCGAAACGCATGTTTCTTCCCTCGCGATTCAGGTCAGTGAAATCGCCAACGCCCTCGATGTAATTCAAGGTAGAACCGTGAAGATCCGCGCTGCCACTGATAAGGAGAGGCATTGCCTTTGCGATTGGCTGAAGCACTACGCTTCCGGCTTTGCGGGTCGCAATCGAAACGGAAGGATCAAACTCAGGAATGACCGCAAGAAGATCGGGAACCTTGTTTTGGAGACCGCTATCGAGGAGATCGGCGAGGTCCTTATTATTGGTACGCCATTCTTTATAGGTCTTCTCCCACTTGGAATAAGCTTCGATGAGCTGCTTCTTGTGGTCAGCGAAATAGGCACGTGTTTCCGGTGCGACGTAGAAAAGCTCCTCAGGCAAGCCGAGACCCTTACGCGCTTCGGCGCTGTATTTGATACCACTTTCGCCGTGGGCTTTATTCGTGCCGACGACCTCTTCGATTCCCTTACCGATCATTGTCTTGGCGATGATCAGATGAGGTTTCCCATTTTTCGAAGCTCTGGCCTTTTCAAATGCGGCGAAAAACTCCGGCATATTGTGGCCGTCGACCATTTGGACTTCCCAGCCGTACGCTTTATACCGTGCGCCAGTGTCTTCGTTCTGCGTCACCGGCGCCATGGCATCAAGTGTGACATTATTGGAATCGTAAATGGCGATGAGGTTATCGAGCTTCAGGTGTGCGCCCAAAGCGGAAGCCTCGGAAGAAATTCCTTCCTGAATGCAACCGTCGCCGACGAGAGCGACAACGAGGTGATCAAAGATCGTGTGCGCCGAGGTATTGAAACGGGCTTCCGCCATTTTACTGGCAACTGCCATGCCGACCGCATTACTGATCCCCTGCCCCAGCGGGCCGGTGGTCGCTTCCACGCCGGGAGTTTCACGAAACTCAGGATGCCCCGGCGTGATGCTGTGGAGCGTGCGGAATTTTTTAACCTGATCGAGCGGGATCGCATAACCGCTGAGATGAAGCCAGCTATAGAGGAACATACTGCCATGGCCCGCAGAGAGGACAAAGCGATCGCGGTTGATCCAGCGAGGTTCGTCAGGGTTATGACGAAGGGCATGTCCGTAAAGCACAGCACCGATTTCAGCATTCCCAAGGGGAAGTCCGAGATGGCCTGATTTGCAAGCGGTTACAGCGTCAATGGTAAGGCCTCTCGCGTCACGCGCGGCCAACGTCAAATTTTTGATATCCAGGCTCATAACTTATTGTTCTCCAGTTTTTTGAAATTGGTTCAGAAGAAACAACCCTGTGAGAAATGGCAAACCCGAAAATTAGAAAAGTTCGCCCTGTTTCGAAACTTTGGCCGTTTGAGCCTCTTTTTCGATTTCGATAAGGAGCGATTTGAACTCACAATCCCGGACGGCATCGATCAATGCGGGATAATCCGGTTTGATGCGTAGATCTTCGACAGGAATGGACAGCGGGTGCTCGCAATAGAGGGCCACCATCTTGAGATTCGTGAAAACAAGTTCCTTGGAAGCGCGCAATTTCTCGCGGATTTTCTCATTCGAGACCAGCTCCAGCTTTTCGTAAAGGGAGGGAATAGAGCCAAACTCCTGAACAAGCTTTGCCGCGGTTTTTTCGCCGATTCCCGGAACTCCGGGGATGTTATCCGAACTATCACCCGTAAGCGCGAGAATATCGGCTATGTTTCCAGGCCCGACGCTCCACCTTTTATGAACCGCCTCTTCTCCCAGAAGGGCGAAAGGCTCCCCGCTTGCCGGGAGATCCGTTTTATTCGTGGAGTAGATAGAGACGCCCGGCCCTACCAGTTGGAAGATGTCCTTGTCATTGGTGGCAATGACGACCTCAATGCCCTTGCGCGTCGCCTCTTTGGTGTAACAGGCAATCCAGTCATCGGCCTCCGAGTCAGGGCTGGCAATGGCGGTTAAACCCATCAGGGGCGTCATTTTTCGCAAAAATTGCAGTTGGGGCCGCATCTCATCCGGCATTTCAGAGCGATTCTGCTTATATTCCGGCTGCAGCGTAGTGCGGTGAAGGGGCATTCCTTCATCCCAGGCGATAGCGCCGAGATCGGGTTTGATATCGGCAATCATTTTACGAATCGCTTTCGTAAACCCATAAATGGCATTCGTAGGCTCCCCACGGGAGTTTGAAAGCCCGCGGATCGCAAAAAACGACCGGTAAACATAATAATTTCCGTCAACAAGCAACAGCCGCATGGGAACAAAACCTACTAGACTCCGAAAAATGTTCAATGCCACACCGCGGGCTGAGGTGGAAAAGGGAGGGAAGTTTGGATCTCCGCGCTTTGCCTCTTTTATAAGATCTTTTACAGATAGCCCTGCTCGCCGCTTGACTGTGCGGCTACAGGTCATTTAGGTTGCGGCTTCTTCTGATGAGGTTTTCTTTTCGTTGTTGGGTAATAATGTCTTTCTGCTTCGGGTTTGGATTACTCCTTCCCGCTACGTCTACTCATGCCCAAAGTGCGCGTGAAGCCACTGCCGATAGTGCAGCCGCCTTACTTTCTGAAGCGAATGGTTATGCAGACTCGGGATCTGGTGACAAAGCTGCAGCAGCTTACCGTCAGGTAGTGAAATCGTATCAATTCACCAAGGAAGCGGAGACGGCTCAGTTCCGTCTGGCACAGCTCCTTCAAAAAAGTGGAAACACCAAGGGGGCATTTGAAGCCTATCAAACATTGCTGAAAAAATATCCCCAGACCCAATATTTCGATAAAACGATTGCCGAACAAATTCGCATCACCAATGACTTGCTGCAAAGCAAACCATTGATCCTGCTGGGAATGAATGTCTTCGGCCCCTGGGAGAAAGTCGAAAAAATGTATCAGACAATCCTGTCCAATGCTCCTTACAGCAAACAGGCCCCGATCGCACAATTTAACCTCGGCATTACTTTCGAGCGCGAAGGAAAAACCGATGAAGCAATAAAAGCGTATCAAACCGTAATTGATAAATATCCCAGCAGCGATATTGCAGACGATGCAATGTATCAGATCGGGTATGTTTACCAGCGCCTTGGGATGACGGGGCGCTCGCAGGATTTGTCAGCGCTCGTCATGGCACAGCAAACTTACGAAGATTTTCTTGCCGAATATCCGAACAGTGAAAAAGCCGCTCAGGCACGGGAGAATCTCAAAAACATGGGATTGAAATCCGCCAGCGATCTTACAAATATTGCAAAGTTTTACGAACACTCCAAAGATTATAAAGCCGCTGTTATTTATTATAATGATACGATTCGGCGGCAGCCCGATACAAAAAATGCGGAAGTGGCGCGCACCCGCATTCAGGAGCTTCGCTCTCAATTTGGCGACGAAGCACTAAGCTCCGGCCCTCAACATGCTGAAACAGGGGAGAAAGCCGCTCAGCGCAGACGCTTGCAATCCGAAGTCGAAACTTCCGCACTTACAAACTATCTCGGCCCACCGAAGAGAGATGTCGTGCCTGATGAGCTTCCTACGCCAAAGCCACGCATGAGAACATCTGTGGAGGACGTTAAACCATTACCACCAGTCGAACCTGCACTTCCGACACAATGAAATCACGTTCCTTTATTTTTTTGATCGCCCTATGTTTCGCCGGTTGCGGTTACCAGATCGGAGAAATAAAACCAACGGCTATGCGTAGCGTAAAAACGCTCGCTATCCCGACCTTTATCAACAAGACCTACGAGGCTCGGGTGGAAGTTCTGGTTGCGGATACCGTGATCAAGCAGTTCCAGCAGGATGGCACCTACCCTATTGTTTCTGACAAAACAGCGGATGCTATTCTTATCGCGACGATTACGAAGTTTGAACGCCGCTCCATCCGTTCCGCTCTGAACAACGTCATTGCGACCAGTGAGTTCGATCTTCACATGGAGGTCGATTACAAGGTGGTGGATCGCATTTCGGGAAGAATTCTCCTGCATAGTAAAGCGGTCGGCGATACGCCATTTTTCAGCACTCCTGATTTACAGACCGATGAACGTCAGGCTATCCCTCTTGCCGCGCAAAGAATGGCCGTGCAAATGGTCAGTTACGTCTCCGAAGGCTGGTAAACTCCATTGCTAACGATTGTCCCAACTCCCATTGGAAACCTCGGGGACATGACCCGAAGGGCGGTAGAGGTTTTGCAAGCCGCTCACGTTATCGCTGCTGAAGATACGCGGCATACAGCTATTTTACTGAAAGCGTTCGACGTTCATAAGCCGCTCATAAGCTACCATGAGCACAATGAATCTGCCAGGACGCCGGAACTTATAGAACGCTTAAAAGCCGGTGAGGATATTGCGCTCGTGACCGACGCAGGAATGCCTTCGCTTTCCGACCCGGGCTTCCGGATCATAGCTGCCTGTATCGAGCAAGGACTTGCCTTTACAGTGCTTCCTGGGCCCTCTTCGATCACCACCGCTCTGGTAGGATCTGGATTTCCCTGCGATCGCTTCTACTTCGGCGGATTTCTGCCACCGAAAAGCGGACGTAGAGAAAATGAAATCATTGCCTGTGGAGGACGTAACGAAACTTCGATTTATTTTGAGTCCCCTCACCGCATCGAGCGAACGCTGGAAGTAATGGCCCGGCATTTTCCTGAACGCAAAGTTTGCGTGGCGAGAGAACTCAGCAAAAAATTTGAGGAATATGTGCGAGGCACTCCCGGCGAGTTGCTACAACACTTTCAGGCAAAACCTCCAAAAGGAGAAATCTGCGTTCTTATTTCCGGCCTTACCAAACGGGAAGCGCGTGACCGGAATCACGACGAGGAATAGCTTAAAGAAGCAGCTCTGCGATTTGGACGGCATTGAGCGCAGCGCCTTTTAAAAGCTGATCTCCGCAAATCCAGAAAGCGAGGCCGTTTTCCATGGCGCAATCCATCCGAATGCGACCGACAAAACAATCATCCTTCCCGCTGCAATCAATGGGCATGGGGTACTCGTTATTTGCCGTATCATCGAGTAATTGAACGCCTTCTGCGGCGACAATCGCCTCCCGTGCTTCCGTGACCGTAATCGGACGCTCAAACTCCGCACTGATCGAAACCGAATGCGCACGATAAATAGGCACCCGAACGCACGTGACCGATGCCTTGAGCAAAGGCAGATGCATGATGCGACGCCCCTCATTCTGCATCTTCATCTCTTCCTTCGTATAGCCGTTTTCCAAGAAGGAATCGACGTGAGGAATGACATTGAACGCAATCTGATGCGGATAGACTTTTTTAGTCACTGGCTTCCCGGTGGCAATTTCGTCGACCTGGCGACGCAGTTCCTCGATGGCCTGTGCACCGGTTCCCGATACGGCCTGATAGCTTGAAGCGATAACACGCTTCACCCGCGCTTTGCGATGAAGGGGGAAAAGCCCCATCAGCGTGATAGCGGTCGTGCAATTTGGATTGGCGATGATGCCCTTGTGGTTTTTGACATCCCTGCCATTAATTTCAGGAACCACGAGAGGCACCGATTCTTCCATGCGAAACGCCGAGGAGTTATCGATCACCACCGCGCCCGCCTTCACGGCATGGGGTGCAAACTCCCTGGAAATATCCCCACCGGCACTGAAGAGCGCGATATCCACACCTTTAAAGGAGTCTACCGTCAGAGTTTTTACTTCGATGTCCTGGCTCTTGTAGGAAAGCTTTTTCCCCGCCGAGCGTGCTGAGGCTAATAAAGTTAATTCAGCAATAGGAAAGCCCCGACGCTCGAGCGTCTGGATCATTTCGATTCCTACCGCGCCGGTTGCTCCGACTATTGCAACATGATACTGCTTAGACATGGAAACGGGATTATCTACCGCAGATTTTTCAAAAGGCCAATCGGGATTTACAGATTCTGAGTATGAATTACATATTCAAAGTGAAACTCAGACGATGGAACTTCGAAAAAATGGCATCCTTGAGCAGACTTATCCGGTATCTACTTCGAAGTTCGGACTCGGATTTGAAGAAGGAAGTTTCAAAACCCCGACAGGAAATTTTGTCATTAAAGAAAAATTTGGTGAAACGGCTCCATTATTTACAATTTTTAAATCACGAGTTTCCACCGATGAAATCTCACCTCCCGGAGGGGATGAGGATCTGATTCTAACGCGAATTTTATGGCTGGGTGGCCTGGATAAAAATAACGCAAATACTTATGACCGATATGTTTACATCCACGGAACGAATCAGGAAGCCTTTATCGGTAAACCTGCCAGCCATGGGTGTATCCGCATGAGGAATCATGACATTGCCGATTTGTATAATCGGATTCCAAAGGGAACTCGTGTGCACATCGCATAACCATTTGATAATAAACGAAAATTTTAATTGTTTCTTCTCTCCGAAGTGCCTTAATGCACGCTTAAAGAAAGGAGAAAAAATCATGAAAATCGTAAAGATTCTCGCGATCGTCGCTATCGCTTCCACGGCTCTGAGCCTCGGTGCTTGCCAAAAGAAGCAGCCTACGACGACCACGTCATCCACTGTCGGATACAGGAAGTAATTTCCTTTAAAGACAATCTAAGGCCGGGTTTGTTTATTTTTAAACGATCCGGCCTTATTTTTTGGGCGACTCACATGGATGTTGTCAGCAAGTAAAAATCTCCACGGCAGATCCACCGCTTTTGAAATTCCAATGCGGATATCGGTATCCACTTTCACACTCTGCGTAGAGCGATAAAATCCGAAATGCTCGTCCGCACACAGATCCATACCGTGATGTTTTCCGGTGATGTTCAATGCCTGTGCAAGTTTCCCCGGGCCGGAGCAAAGACTCCGCAGTTCTTTATTTTTTCGACGGCGTTGCATTAAGGAAATGCCCCGCAAAGGTTCGAGTGCGCGGAAAAGGACAAAACCGTTTTCACGACCTTTCACCAGCACATTAAACATCCAGTACATCCCGTAATTAAGGTAGACGTAGGCGGTACCCGCGTCGTTTTCTTTGACAAAAGCGCGCGTGCTTTTACGAACAAACGTATGAGACGCCTCGTCTCCATGCTCGCTGTAAGCTTCTGTCTCGACGATAACTCCCGAGCAACTTCCCCATTCCAGTCGGCAACCGATCATCTCCCGCGAACACGTCAGAGGATCGCCGCGAAAAAAGTCCCGCTCGATTAAAGTCCCGTCGGATGATCCAGAAAGCGCCATGGGAGATTGAACTTTTTTGCGAGGTGCGCGGCGAGCGCCTTCACCCCAAATGTTTCCGTCGCGTAATGCCCGGCATAAAAAACATTAATCCCGAGTTCCTCTGCCAGTATATAGCTGTGCTGTGGCCCCTCCCCGGTGATAAAGGTATCCACTCCCTCTGCCGCAGCGCGTGCAACCTCCCCGCCCGCACCACCGGTCACAATGCCAATGCGGCGAATGCGTTCCGGCCCACCGGGGCAAAGATGCACCGGGCCGCCAACCGCAGCGGAAATCCGGCCATGCAAAGCAACGCGATCCAGACTCACCGTGGATTTTAATCCGATGGGATTACCAAACGCTTCAAAAAAGGGCTCTGTCTTGCGCAGGCCGATACTGCGCGCCAGAAGCGCATTATTTCCAACCTGCGGATGGGCATCCAAAGGAAGGTGGGCGCTGTATACCGCCAGGTTTTTGTCGATGGCAGTCTGTAGCTTTCGATAAAAGGGACCGACCACGGGCTGCACTCCGCCCCAAAAAAGACCATGATGCACGAGGAGCAGGGTATTCCGCTCCTTCGCAGCCATACCCATCGTGGCCTCACAAGCATCCACGGCGGCGGCAATTTGCCGGATCTCCCCGTCATTCTCGATCTGAAGCCCATTATAGGCATTGGGATAATCCTGGATATCCTTTAGCCGAAGGTAGCGATCCATATAATCGACCATTTTTTTGAGCATGGAGAAATCTTTGCCACTTTTGGCCGAAAGGGAAGTTTTTCATGCATTATGGGAAATATCCCTGCTTTCTTGCCATTTTCCGGGCGCGGCCCTAGCGTGCGCGGATGCTAAAAGCTGGTATCGTTGGTTTGCCAAATGTGGGGAAGTCCACGCTGTTTAATGCTGTAACGCGCACACGCAAGGCGCAGGCAGCCAATTTTCCTTTTTGTACCATTGATCCGAATATGGGAATCGTCAGCGTTCCTGATGAACGCCTGGATAAACTCGCATTGCTCGCGAAGTCTGAGAAGACGATCTCTGCGGCGATTGAGTTTGTGGATATCGCAGGCCTCGTAAAGGGTGCAAGCGAAGGCGAAGGACTGGGAAATCAATTTCTAAGTCACATCCGCGAAGTGGACGCCATCGTTCAGGTTGTAAGATGTTTTGAAAATGAGGATATCCACCATGTCACGGGTACCGTCGACCCCGTGCGCGATATCGAAGTCATCAATACCGAACTTATCCTCGCGGATCTCGCCTCACTCGAAAAACGCAAGGACCGCTTGCAGAAAGGTGCGCGCTCGGGAGACAAGGTTGCAAAAGCAGAACTGGCACTCGCGGAAAAATTGATTCCGCTGCTCAACGACGGCAAGCCTGCTATCACCGCGG
>JBDTJR010000153.1:0-6537 GCA_039935735.1 Chthoniobacterales bacterium
CGAAAGACGACTTTAAAGATTTTCGCTCTCATTTAATTCACCTGATGCGATTTGGTGAATATCGTCCATACTTTCTCAGCAAAAAGGACAGACTGTTCAAACATGAAGATTTATTAATCTGCACAAAAGACTTCTTCATTGCATCAGAGAATCATCGTGAGAATATAGCCAATAATGTGGTCGAAATTCGCACGTATCCTTGGAACTTTTCCAAGAAAAACCAGACCCCTCATCGAAACCTGCCTGGTGGGGCTTGTCGCCGGGCTGGCTGCCGTTGCGTTTCAAACAGGGATAGATAAGCTAAACAAGCTGATTTTTACTCCAGGTCATTGGCATTCCACCATGATGTTCCTGCTCTGCACACTTGCGATCATTTGCGGAGGCGCTCTGTTTACTGGCATTTTATTATCAAAACTTTGTCCAGAAGCCGCTGGAAGCGGTATTCCTCAAGTAAAGCTGAGTTTTTGGAAAGACTTCGGTCATTCCCCTCCTCATATCGTATTTGTAAAGTTTTTGGCTGGCGTTGTTGGGATCGGTTCCGGGCTTAGCCTTGGGCGCGAAGGGCCAAGTGTTCAAATCGGAGGAAACCTGGGATCAACGATTGCAGGATTTCTGGGAGTTTCAAAACAGGGTAAACGCGCTGCAGTTGCGGCAGGAGCGGCTTCCGCATTGGCTGCAGCTTTCAATGCACCATTGGCAGGTGTTGCTTTCGTTCTCGAAGAGATTTTAGAAGACCTGAACAGTCGCTTTTTGGGGCCGGTTTTGGTTGCTGCCGTCATCGGCGCAGTCGTCGTTCATACTCTTATCGGGCCTGATCCCGCCTTTCATCTTCCTTTCATTGGAGAGCCGACATGGCGTTCTTATATTCTCACTCCGCTTGTTGCGGTACTGGCCGCATTGATCGGAGTAGGCTTTCAAAAAGGCTCACTCGGTCTGCGGAGAAAAATGCGTACCTCGTTTTTTCCGAAGTCCACGCATCCTGTTTTTGGAGCACTGGTGACCTGGCTCCTGGGAATGTCGGCATTTCTGATCTGCGGGAAGCTTGGCACATTCGGAATTGGCTACGGTGACCTCTCTGATGCTCTCAATGAAAAACTGGCATGGGAAATAGCGGGGCTTCTCCTGTTTACGAAATGGCTTTCAACCGTCACTTGTTATGGATCCGGCGGTTGTGGGGGGATATTTTCGCCATGTCTTTTCTTTGGCGCGATGTGCGGTGCGGTCATCTCAGGACTTTCCTCCCCATTTTTAGGCATGACGGATTCGGATCGCATTTTGCTCGCGGTCGTCGGCATGAGTGCGTGCCTCGGAGCTGTGGTTCAAGCGCCTGTTACATCAATCCTCATCATTTTTGAAATGACCCACCAGTTTGCTTTGCTACCAGGACTAATCATCGCGGCCTTGCTTAGCCAGCTGGTGGCACGAAGGCTGGTTAAGGAGAATTTTTATATGGAAATTCTGACCGATGACGGGCACGAGATGGAACATGTCGTACCTCCGCGTGATTTGCGAAGTTGGCAGAACCTACCGGTTTCGGCAGTAGGACAATTCACTCCGGTAGTCGTAGAGATCACAGACCTCACTACCCATCATCATGCTCTCGATAGTCATGGCTATGATCGTTTTCCTGTAACTGAAGAGGGTAAACTTGCAGGAATCGTGCGCAGAGAAGAGCTTGAACTGGCGCTCAAGGAGGACCGGCGTCCTAAACTGGAATCCTGCGCCACGTTACTTCCGGGAAAAACGATTCGGGAGGCAGAACATTTGCTCATCGAATCCACTGCTGGAATGATTATCATCGCCGATAAACCGCAGGGAATGCCTCTGGCCGTGCTTACACTGCATGATCTCCTGCGTGCACAAATGGCGGTGGCGGAACGCGAATGATTATCTGCGGTATCCTGCTTTGTTAAGAAGCGCTTTTTCGCGAAACGTGGTCGGTGCTGTTTTAAAAAACTTTTGAAAATCGCGCGAAAATTCATTAATCCGTTCGTATCCACATTTTTCACTAATTTCGCCAATTCGCAAATTTGAATAGATCAGTAAACCCTGAGCCATTTCAAGACGTAGCACTTTGACCCGATGACAAGGCGACGTTTGCAAGGCTTCACGGCATGCCCTGCTGATCGTGGAGATACTGGTATGGCCGAGTTTTGCCAGTTTATCGATGGGATATTGCCCTGATAAATTTTGGCGCACTTCATTTTCCACCGACCACCACATTCGTGCGAGACTCTGCTCGACTGTTAGAGAGGAATGCGAGACCACGTGCTTTTTAAATAAAAGCAGGATACTGCCAAGGGACTGGTGGCATTTAAGCGAGCGTTCCCATGCCGAGAGTTTGGGGTCGTGCCAATAGCGGTATAGGTTTGCAAATATTTTAAGACTTGCGACGTAAGGCACATGAATAAGGCGACGCGAATACTCCGGCGGTGCCAGCCTTGGAGCGTGAAAAACCACAGAGTAATATTGCCATGGGACCTCCAGACACTCCCCTTTGACGTATTCATTGTCAAAATACCACAACACATCCCCGCGTTTTAGTGTGTAATTTCTGTCATCACACGATTGGGCGATAGCTCCCTTGACGATAAAATGAATGAGATGCCCCGGCGGCGATGCGCAAACGAAATGGTCTGACGTGCGCTTCTTCGTGAAAAGATAAACACCACGAATCTCATCCACCGGGGATTGCAGGGAAACCGTCAAGAATTCATCTCCTGTTAAGCTTGAAGCACCTTTCTAGCTTTGAACTGCTGGTCAAACTCCTCATTTCCCGGTGCGTGGTAGGTGGAAATAATCGCATATCTTTCGCGGGTTCCCGCCGCAGGTGTCGAGCCATGAACGAGTCGATCTGAAAAAATGACTGCCGTGCCGCGCTTGATTTCACAGATTTTGACATCTTCCACTGCGATGTCTTCCTTGCGGATAAATTCTTCAAATTCAGCTTTTGCTCCTTCGGCATGCTGATGTGACCATTCCTTCTTGTGACTACGTGGTACGAGCGTAAGTGCCGCGGTATCCTCGCCGATATCATCAAAAGGAATCCATACGCTCAACTTGGGGCGTGTATTCTTCCAGTAGGAAGCATCGATGTGCCAGGGAGTAGCGAAAGACCTGGTCGCGGTTTTATAAACCAGCTTGTCACTCAGGAACTCGATGCCATCTGGCATGATTTGCGAAAGTAAATCCAGCACCGTGGGGTTTTCCACCAGATCGCTAAAGAGATTGCTCACGACGGCGCAGCCTACATAGACGCTTGCACCTGGACGGGCATGTTCTTTTAAGAGATGAAGTGCCTCAATTTTTAATTTCTCGCATTGCTCCGGCGAAACCACGGCTGGCACGATAAGAAAGCCATCGCGATCCCATTGCTCTGAAATATCCGGCATTAATGAAGTCGTATTCATGGTTTTCAATCTAGTGGAATCCCATTCAGGCGTCGTTAGCAGTCCTGTCGAATTTGTTCGCAATTCTTGTCAAGGCTATGCCATGCCGGAAAGAGTATCGAGACTTTTCAGTAATAAAATCGAAGGTCGATATTGATATTCCGTTTTTGCTGGTTGCAACCCTGCTCCGACTTTTTTATTAAATCCGAATGAAGTCCTCCAAGCTGCCGCCACTCTTTACCCATCCCATCGGAAGTCTCCCCCGCCCTCAGGCTGTTCTCGATCTGCTTGCCGAATGGCAGGAAAAGAAAATTTCCAAGAAGGAGTTCAACAAACGCATGGATGATTTCATTCTTTTTGCGATCGGTCTTCAGGAACAGGCCGGCATGGATGTCGTATCCGACGGCGAATGGCGCCGCTCGCATTATCTCAACGAATACCTGATGCGTATCGGTGGATTCGCGAAAATCCGCCAGGTCGAGCATCAGGGTGCGAGCCATGTGACATGGGTTTGTAATGGAAAGATAAGAACGAAGAAACCGGTATTTACTGCGGATGCAAAATTTTTGGTAAAGCACGCGCACAAGGCCACGAAGTTCGCTCTCCCCAGCCCGTTCCTTGTTGCCACACGCTTATGGGATAAAAACTACAGTACAAAATATTATCCCACAAAGAACGACCTTGTATTTGAACTCGCCGAAACACTCGCTACCGAAGCGAAAGCTTTGGATGAGGCTGGCATCGATATCATCCAGATCGACGATCCCGCGCTTACCTACTACTGCGATCCTGACTTCGTAAAAGGCACCGCGCATGACAGTCGCATTAATCTTGAAGAGTCCATCGAGACGCAAATCCCTATCACCGTCGATGCGATCAATAAAATCACCGAGGGATTGAAGGCCGAAACGCATATCCACTGCTGCCACTCTGTCTCGAAACGCCGCAGTGATGTCAAAGGTTCCTACAAGCCACTGCTTCCCCTGCTCTCCAATCTGAAGGTTGATCGGATCAATCTCGAATTCGCCTATCGTGATACCGGAGAAATTAGCGATCTTACCGAGATCCCTGCAAACATGGGTGCTGGTGCAGGAGTCGTCGATGTCCGCCAGTCGGCAATCCAGACTACCGAGGAAATCCTTGAGATCGCCAAAAAGTGCCTCTCGCAGATTGATGCCTCACGTCTGTCCTTCAGTCCTGATTGCGGATTCGCTCCTGATGCCGGCGAACCTCCAACGGTCGATGAAGCTTACAATAAGCTAAAAAATATGTGCGATGCGGTGAAGCAGTTGCGCGCATAAGTAAAGTGAGCAGTTCTACAAACGCCCCTGGTAAATTCACCTCGGGCGTATTGTGGCTGTTAATTATCGTCTACACAGTTACGACGGTAATTGCGAACGCGTTTCCCGCATTAAACATTCCGTGGACTACGCCACTTAGCGTCTTCTCCTCGTTGTTTTTTGCGCTGTTGCATGGCGGGCGACGCTATGGATTTCGTGGTATCGCAGTCTTCCTTGTCGTATGTCTTGTCATTAGTAATATCCTGGAGAACATTGGAGTGCTCAGCGGGTTTCCATTCGGGCATTATCATTATACCGATACGTTGGGATGGAAAATCTACAAGGTTCCCGTCATGATCGGATGCGCTTATTTCGGCACCGGATATCTCGCATGGGTGCTGGCGAATATTCTTCTTGGAGACTCTGCGGACCATTGCCGGAGTCGCCTTGCATTAGTCGGCATGCCGGTGATTGCGGCATTCATGATGGTGAGCTGGGATGTCTGCATGGACCCAATCATGTCTACCGTCGCCAAATGTTGGATCTGGCGCGATGGGGGTGGCTACTTTGGCGTGCCTTTCTGTAATTATCTCGGCTGGTATTTTACGGTGTATGTCTTTTATCAGGTCTATGCCCTGTATCTTGCGAAAAACCCTGCGGTGATTCGCGAAATCCGAGATAAGTCTTACTGGTATCAGGCCGCTGCGTTTTTTCTGATTATCGGCCTCGGGTTTCCCTCCAATCTGTATGGTGGTGGAAACAAGCCCGTGCAGGACCTAACCGGTGCGACGTGGCATACCTGGGATATCCATGCGACTGCTGCCATCGTTGCGATTGTCACCATCCTGTTTACCGCGACCCTGGCTTTTTTCCGAATCGCCCGGGACGAGAAAAGTATCGCCTCATAGGAAAGATCAAGTATTGGCATTTTTCACTTCACCAAGGGGGAGTCTCCGAAATACGCTCTCCAGAAGTTTGCTCTCTTAAAAAATCACCCTATTCATGCTTACCCAAGTTTATTCCACTGCGATTCAGGGCGTCGATGCCGTTGAAGTTGAGATCGAGGTTAATTGCGGTGGTCGCGGGGAGCCGAAGATCATTGTAGTGGGATTACCCGATGCGGCAGTGCGAGAGAGCAAGGACCGCGTCGTGACAGCAATGTGGAACAGCGGGTTTCGCCCTCCAACGGGACGGACGACGATCAATCTTGCTCCTGCCGACCTGAAAAAAGAGGGTCCGAGTTTTGACCTGCCGATTGCGATCGGAATGATTGCCGTGGGAGAAGAGGCGGAGATTCCAAGACTCTCGCATTGTGTAATTGCCGGTGAACTTGCGCTCAATGGCGATATCCGCTCGATCCGTGGTGCGCTCGCGATGGCAATCGAAGCCCGCAGACTCAAGCGCAAGGCGATCCTCCTTCCCGAAGCAAATGCAGCGGAAGCTGCGGCAGTAAAAGGAATCAAAGTTTATGGAATGAAGACTCTGCGCGAGACGTATGAGTTTCTCATGAAAAAGGCGGAGCATGAACCTGCCTCACACGATCTCGAAGCTCTGTTTCACGAAGGGCAAAATGCCGAGGTGGATTTTTCAGAGGTCAAAGGCCAGGAGCATGTGAAACGCGCCATCGAAGTCGCGGTGGCCGGTGATCATAATATTCTCTCCTTGTAGCCAATTCACACTATCTTTGCTAGGGTCGTTTTCGGATGAAAACCCCTCGCCCAAAAAGTAAAATCCAGAAAAAGCCTCTCGCTTATTCTTACGTCCGCTTCTCTACCCTAGACCAGCAGAAGGGCGACTCGATGCGTCGGCAGGTAGAACGCTCGGAGCGTTATGCAGCGGAAAATGGTTTGGAAATTGACCGTGAACTC